>NZ_CAKLCK010000048.1:0-35155 GCF_921292965.1 Allocatenococcus thiocycli | reverse complement strand
GCGGTGTGGAGCGTCAAAAAAATCGTTGGTATCGCATCGACGCCACAAGTGAAGTGTATATGGGTGGGTGTTCACGTACTCACTTTTCGGAGGGTGAATCTGGATTACAGCGTCTTGCTCATCCCAAAATAGAGATTTAACAAAACACATTTCCTCCCAGGTTGGTGTTCTATGTGAGAGCGACACGCTAACGTGCTCCCAATCCGCACCATCAGAAGCGATCACTTCTAATGGGCTTTTGATTTTCGCTGACTTGATTGTAAAGGCTCCATTGTTGCCAAAGGTGGCGTCACTGTAGAAAATATGGCCTTTTTCGTATTTTCTTCTGTATTTTTCAGGTACTTTGAATGCCATGTTTGCTTGCTAAATTGAATCAAAGGTACTAGGGAGCCAGTGTTTAGGAAGGTTCAATTCGGAGTTAGTTAGCTTGGCTCTTTGCTTCACTGCGAACCAAGCGGCTTCTATATCCGCATTGTTCCCGTATTGTTTGTAAGAGAACATTTTGCTTCTGGGCGTTCCGTTATGCTCATACCAAAAGACGCCATATTGCCAGTATTCCGCAATGCTTCCATCGCTAAGCCGCATGGTTGAACGGGCTTTTCTTATTCTCACTCCAGTGCCAAATCGTCGAAGAATACATAGCCGACCTTTCTTGATGAGGGAAAACCGCTCCAATCCCCAAACCTTTTTGGCTGTAGCAACCTGCCAGCTTCTAGCTGCGCTAAGGCTTTTAAAGGTCTTCTGAAAATTGCCTTCACGGATTTTTGGAACTTTGGCCAAGAAGCATTGATCATTGTTGTTTCTTGCGATCCCATAACCATACTTTCCGCTATCCGATTTTAGTCTTGTCATCGGTATTGGCCTCGCTCTGGTTAACTCAATTAGTAGTCGTAGTTAGATTCAATGTAAGTGTCGTATTCACTACTACAGTTGCCTTTATCAAGTATCAGTTCGGCTCGCATTACATAGGCGTTAAAAATGGCCTTCTCAAAACGATACAGAGGCCCAACACAAAGTGATTTTGATACATCTTTATCATCCACTTTGACGCTGTATATCTCACCGTGATGAATATCAATCTGGTATTCACATCTATATTTGTCCCGGCCTTCTTCCTTGCTTATATAGATGTGTTTGAATGAACAATCACCATCAATGAAAAGAGTTAAATCATGACCGTCGCGGTCTTCGTCATCATCGCTTTTAACCTGTTCTTTTATCTGTTCTAGAACCCAGGAGAGCGTTAACTGCTCTGGTAGTTCTTTAAACAGTTCTTCCATTTCCTTATCGATAACAGCTTGTAACTTTTCATCTTGGAAGCGAGTAACTGCAGCATTAAGGCTTTGCATTACAAAGTGGTGATAAGTTGGGAACCTACCTATGTCATTTAAATTTGGAGTAATAGAAGCAGTAATCGCTTCTTTCATTGATTTGGCGATATCGCCGTAGCTTCTAAATGCGTCACTCACTACGTCATCAATCATGCGATCAACTTTTTCAGTAATCGCCTTTTCTAAAGCACCATCACTGATACGTTGTTGCAAAATTGACCCAAACATTTCTTGCACAGAAACATCACTAGGGTTCATTGTTGGTACAAAATTTTCTTTATTCTCGGTTGTCATGGTTAGTTCTCGGTCCGTTTCATTCTACGATGGTATTTTTGCTTACCTGGCTTAGCCATTAAGCCCTGTTTGCGTAGTTCATATGCTCGAGTCATTACGGTGTGAATGGTGCGTTCAAGAGCAAAGCTAACTTGTTCTGGTCCCATTGATGCGTAATTCTCGATAAGGAATTGCTGATCTGTTGTCGTCCACGGCTTGCCCTGGTTTCCATGCAAGTCGGGGTGATAATTCATGCGTCCATATCTGTCATAAGTGACATCGATGGGGGTGTTTGTTGCGTCCATTCGGTGCCCTTCATTTCAGTTCGTGAAGTTGTGAAAGAGGGATCTTAAAACCTGCAGCGTGACGATGACCGCCGCCGCCAAACTTGGCTGCGATTTCAGACACATCGATGCCGCCGTCCTCAGAAGAACGCAGGCTATACTTGCGATTCTCCTCAGTGTCGTAATACGTAGCTGAAAACGACTCGCCCTTAGCCAGTTCGTGGCCAGCGTCAGAGGCAAACATGTAATTGCAGTTCAGTACCGGAACATCAAAGCCTGCAATGGTGTCACGATAGGATACGAACTCGACGAGCCCTTGAACGTTTTTCTTGTGTGCACGGTCAATAGCAATGCCTTGCTTGTATAGGATGCTGGTATCGATGCTCATGAGCATGTCCCAGGTTTCAAAGTCCATTGGGAATGAATAGAGTGCAGATTGGATTTCTCGAGTTCCTGGCAAGTCGAATCGCCATAAGTCTCGGTCCTGGATATGTTTGATTAGCGCTGGTGGCTCAACATGTGGGAAAAACCACATCCACGCCAACATTGCCCCGGAGTAGTTCATATCAAATTTACCCTGGATGACTCCATTCTCTAAGAGTGGGGCTAGCTCTTGTAGTGCTGTCTTGTGGTGGTCAAGAACCAGAATGCTTTCAGCTTGTGCTGCGAGCTCGCGCATTTGGTCTTGCTTGTAGCTGAAATCCACAATCACTACATTGGCGCCAGTTACATCTGGTAGCTCGGCTTGGTAGGTGGCAGGGATAAACTCAATATCACCCATTCCAGTTAGTGCTTTGCGTACTACCCAGGCTGCGCCCATTCCATCGCAACAATTGGCGTGATAAATACAGATAGTTTTAGTCATGTTAGTTAAGTCCTTGTTTGAATTACTAGCCATTGAGCCTGCAGCGATAATTAATCACTGAGTACACTAGAGAAATGCTGATATCCATTTTCTCGGCAATGGCTTTTGGTTTGATGTTTTCTTCATTTAGGGCGCGACACAATTCGATATCGTGATTTGAGGTCTTAGCCAGGTGATGATTTTCACCGTACCTCTGCAGGTTAACGCCGATGCGTCTTGCTCGGCATTTTACCGACACATACGTTCGATTGAGTTGTTTACCCATCTCTTGTGCGGAAAGCTTTCCTGCGTGATTTGCAATGAATTGATCCTCGGCCAGCGTCCAAGCTTTGCGTTTCTTCATGAATAAGGCCCATGAAAAGGGCATCGATGTGATGCCCTGGTGAGTGATTATTCGGCTTCTGGTTGGTACAGCTCCAGCTCAATCTCAAAGAAATTAGCTACACGTTCGAAGTCTTTAGCGGGAACTCTCAACGATATGAACTGAGCGGAACTGAAAATCGGATCTATCCCTATCCATTGCTCCGCTTCGTTGCCTTCTCCCATGACGTATGACTCGATTTGGTCACGATAGAAAGAGACATTTACACTGAAATAACCCTCATCTTCGCATGAATCAAGCTGGCTAGTAGGAGCGACATAAACGACAAATAAGCGGCGCTGCTTTTTAAAGTGTGCTCCGCAAAAATCCAGCACTTCGGCCTCACACTCTTGTATTGTTCTGCTCATAGCGGTGCCCTTACACAATAAGTTTGATTCTAACGATTTGCTCATCATTGCTATCGTAGCCAGCAACGAAGCTCGGTGAGTTTTGATTTAGCCAGACATCAGCGTAGTTAACGCCTTGCATGGTTTTTACTCTCTGTACCACTAAATCGAGAGCTATGGCGTGGTTGCGTCTGAACTGCGCTGCTTCTTCGGACGATGAGAAGGTAATGCCTTGGTTGCTTACGTTCATGTTACCCCCTCAGCTTTGGTGAGATGTTGTGAAAGCCATGTTTACGGCAATGCTCATACCATTGTTGGCGAGGTAGGGTTAATAGCTGTTTGCGTAGTTGTTCGAATGTAGATACACTTAACTGGTCCATAAAAACCTCTCGGTGGTTGTTTTGCATGGTCATTAAGCCTCTTTAACGTTGGTAGCGGAGAGAGGCTTTGCTTTTTCTAGAGTGAGTGTTCCTGCTCTATCTTTTTTAGTTCGAGTAAATCTTCAAGCTTTCGGCGCGCTATGCGCTTTTTGACTTGCTTGGGGGTTGGCTTACCCGCTGAATAATCATCTTTTGGTTTCGGCCTAAAATGCCGAGGATGATAAACGTCCAATCTGTCATCATTCATAATTTGGGTTTCTCTAGCTTGGGTAGTTACCTTCATCCAGCGTTCCGTCGTCTTGCAGATATTCTGCCGTGTTGTAGATGTCTAAATCTTCCAGGGCAATGCTTCCGTGTTGTACGACATTAACCTTATATAGCCAGCGTTGAGCGATTTGCGCTGCTGTTGGAGATGGGTGGCACAAAACCTTGTTTGCGATATCGACACTACGTTTAGATGAGCGGTCGTCGTACCCAAACTTACTGAACGACACTTTATGATCGTTACCAATAGCAGCTTGACGCCACTACCCTCTCGAATCGGTATAGATTAGCGTGTAGGCTTTCCTAGAAGTTTTCTTGCCTTCAATTTTCAGGGTTATCTGATTTGGCAGAAGGAATAGGGCTTCGCCGTTCTCAGCCCAAACGGTTGCCATTTTAAATTTCGCCAGCTCGTTTGCTGATACGGTAAGGCTTGCAGCTAGTGTCTTTTTGTCGCTCTCGAGCTTAGTGATATCGTTACGAAGCTCTTTGTGGCCTTTTTCCAGATGCTCACATCTGGTCTTGAATTTATCGGCTGATTCTTTTGAGCGCTTAACTTGAGCTTTGGCTTTTTTATGGTCTTTCCTTTCGACTTCTAATTCGCGCTCGACCTTATCTAAGCTCTTACTAACTCTGTCTAAATCTACTTTGGTGTTGCGATATAGCGCGCTCTGTCGCTCAGCCGCTCGGAGAGCTGTCTCTGCTTGAGTTCGCCAGGTGCTCTCACGAGTGGTTAAGGTTTCCACTTGAGCTTTGAGCCCTTTGACTTCCTGATCGCGTTCCTCAAGCGTATCGAATAACGTGTCTGACTGGTCACATTCACGGTTCCAGGCGTGACTAATTTCCTGAACCAGTGCGTTGAGAGCTGTGTGAGGCATACCGGAGTTAACCGCTGTAGCTAGTGACTCGATACACGTTGGCATATCAGGCGGTAAGGTTACGTTAGGCATAGTAGACATGATTACCTCTTGTTTAGCTTGTCTCTGACTTTACTTACTATTTCTTTATCGCTCATTTCTTCAAAGAGCTTATCCAGGGCATAATCGACGATTGCAGAAACTGAGCCTTGGCGGTGCGCCGCAACCAGTATTGGGTATAAGTCCTCAAGCTTCTCGTCGTTATCCGCACCAATGCTGTAGCTTCGCTTTACACGGTTAGCGTTACTTTGCTTGGTTGGTGGTTTCTGAATGTCTTTATGGTCAATTGCGCTACGTACCATTACATGCGCTCCTTAAATTCGTTGAAAAACTCATGAAAGTTTTGATGCGCTTTAGAGCTAGGGTCTGACTCTGCAACGGTTAACCCTTCACTAAACAGGGAGCGGAAAGGTTTATAAGTGAATAGCCAGTTATCGAGCAAGTTCATACCTTCCTGTTTAAGCATTTCTGCAACCTCTTTTGCATCGTCCATCGTGCGCAATGGTGCGCAGCGGTTAAGTACGTAGAGGTCTTTTAGATTTGGGTTATTCCATCGAGCGGTTTCTATCTGGTCCATGTAGGCCGGTAGAGTATCGATATCGAGCTGGCTTGGTTCGATAGGGCACAGAGAGACGTCTGCAACTTTCAGCGCTGTCACCATCTCCTGAGTAAGCGCCCCGGCAACATCGACGATAACAATGTCACAGCGTTTAGCTAACTGTCTTAGTGTGCGAGAAACATCATCAACCTGAATGACGCAATCAACATGCGCCAGGTCAGCTCTGTCTAATGCCTCTCTCGAATGAAAGAACTTGCTAAGTGACAACTGCCTGTCAGCATCTACACAAATAACGTCCTTTCCTTCCTGGGCGAACGCGACCGCCATGTTAGCGGCTATGGTGCTTTTCCCTGGTCCACCTTTTATCGAATCTATGAGTACAATCATTTACTGTCCTTTTGGTCGGCGATTTCACGACACTTCGCTATGTATTTTATTTTCCCTATCCAGGCGAGGTCGATTTCTGCGATTTGTATCTGACGCTCTAAGAGCAAAGACATAAGCCAGTCCCTCGCGTAGGTAGACGACTTCTTATTCTTCATTTCTTCTATGTGAGCTTCGCGCTTTTCTTCGTAGTCCGTTAAAAGCTGCTCGGTTAGTTCAAAGGATTGGGTTTTCGCTGCTACGATGTGTGCCGCTAACTTATCCCTGATAGGTGGCAGGCTGTGAGTGTCCTGAGATAGTTGGGCCAATTGCTCATGGCCTTGCTTGGTTAATTGGTATTCCTTGCGGTCGGGCTTTCCGACTTGTGGAACTACGGTATGAGTGACAAGCCCGGACGCTTCAAGCTTTCCTAGTTCTCGGTATACCTGCTGGTGGCTCGCTTGCCACATGAAAAGCTTCAAGTCGTTTATGATCTTGGTTAGGTCATATCCAGTGATAGCTTTGCGCTTGTTAGATTTCAGTGTGGCTAGAACTAGAGTTGGTAGATTCATTGTCTTTCCTGGTCGTTATTGTTTTCGCTGCTTAATTCCTATAAAGCCCACTCGAGAATGAGCTTTATAAGAAGCTGTATTCCTGTTCCTTTCAGAGACAGTCAACGCCCAGCTTTGGCGCATCGATTTTGTTGGGTTAACCTGCCCGCGCCCTTCTTAGCGCTTCCAGTAAAACTCTGGTCAGAAAGTCATACGTTCTCACACGCTTACGGTAGAAGGGTGTGATTATCAGAAGGTAGGAAAGTGAGGAAGTAGTGAGGTGAGATACTAAAACCGTAATACTATCGCTTACTAACCATCCGAATCGCTGACAATTCGTTGTTGAGCAAGCAGAAACAAAAAACGCCCACTTGCCATTCAACACAGCAAGTGAGCGTATAGATGAAGTCACTAAACCGTGCTGGTTTAGTTATAAGTTAAATTATATTTTAAATATAAGCAAGATTATATTTAAAATATTTAGATTGGGATTTGCACTTTATTGAACTGTGATGTGAATTGGTTTGCTGAAAAAAGCATCCTTTTGTTGTAGCCGCTAAACTCGACAACATTTGCTTTTTAAATGTATTGATGAGGTGTTGGTTTCCCTGTTCAGTTTGAGCCCATATTGTTTTAAATGCTTTGTCGTCATATGTTACGCACTGCTCATAGGTTTTGACAAACTGGCCATTTATGCGAATATTTTCCCCTGGCTGAACATTTTTTTCTTTATTTTTGTTGGGCTCACAATCTACATTGAACAAATCGAAGCTAAAGCGAGTGTACCCGGAGTTTATGTGAACAGCTGCTAAGGATTCATATGAATTTGAGGCAACCAATGTGTAGTTTTTGTTGTTGTCATATTTCCAAGATTTAGCGCTTGATGAAGCGTTGGATAACTGGTTCCAAGCGTCAGTAAAGCCGCGTGTAGAAATCTTCGCGACTAAATCATCATATTCTATTTTTACTGATGAACCTTCACCGGTAAAAATGTCGTGGAGTTTTGCTTCATCTAGTATGTTTTGTGGGGTAAACACAATGTTGTATTGTGAGTTCCTATCTTGTCCGCAATAAGAGAATAGATTTACCTTCATGCCGTTAAATCGCGCTTGGCTTAACTTGAAGTCCTGTTGTGGTTCGCATGAATCTTCTGCAGAAAGCCTATCAGTGAAAAAAAGTCGGTATACATTGTCCTTAGTTGGTGATATTGATGCTACCAAATCTCTAACTTTGCCATTTTCGTTGGTAAAGTATGCGGCACAACTTGCAGATTTCTCATCAAGTTCAAACCCCCAATCTCCATTAAATATATCAACTGTACTTTGCTCCCACGCCATTGCTGATGGTAGTGGGAGGGATAACAAAAGAATTCCTAGTCTAGATTTTGAGCCTGTCTTGAGCATAACTTCTTCCTTGATAATCAAAACTCTTTATATACAGCTACGACCTTTCCGACAATTACGCTGTCCTTTGTTAGTTCCTGGAACCTTATGTCGAGAGGGAATTCAGAGTTAAGAGCATGTAAATATTTTTTCCCCTCGACTTCGCGGTACTGCTTGAATGTTGCTTCATCGCTACCATTAAGCCTTGCTACTACGTAGTCCCCGTTTGAATACGCTTGCTCAGGATCAACAAAGATGATGTCACCTTCCATAAATCGAGGTTCCATTGATTCGCCTTTAATGCGGAGGGCAAACGTAGATGGGCTACAAACCTTAGACGCGGGGTAGTATTCATAGCTTTCGAACGTCTGTTCAATGCATGCGAAATTGCCAGCTTCGACATAGCTGATTAAAGGGTAGTAATTAACTGGTGGTTTTGCGTCTTCTAGGCTGATATCGGCCCGAGCTTTGGACGTAAGGGTTTCGGTTGTTACCCCTAACGCTTTTGCTATTTCGGGTAGCTTTCTACTGGATGTAGACTTTCCCGAGACTAAGTGACTAATTGTTACCTGGGAAACACCGGAAGATTTAGCTAATTCTGCCTGAGTAATCCCTTTAGCTCTCATTATTGAGAGTAAGTTTTTTGATAAAAAGGACATGAGTTTTCCCTTTTTCTTTCAATGATATAGAGCACTCACACTTGCATCAAATAAGTTTTGTTATTGATCTTAAATAAGTTGACTTATATTATTAGGTGGAGTTTCAATCAGAGGAGGAGGGATATCATGACTTATGACAGTGTGATTTCTTATTTTCGAACTCAAGCAAATGTGGCGATAGCACTAGGAGTGAAGCAGCCAGCCGTTGCTCAATGGAAACGTAAAAAAGGGGGGCTTATTCCTGAGCTACAGGCTCGGAAGTTAGCAGAGAAGTACCCAGAATTAAAATTCGATGCCAGTGCGTATCAAAATCACTGATAGGGGATTAGCGACTTCTATTGGTGAGTATTTAATGCTGGTGGTAATAGCGTGATTGCACTCGCGTTATACCAATACCGGCAGGGTTAGGCCATTTGCACGATGGTTAATTGGAATTTTCAGCGAAAACACTTTGGAGAGATGGTAATGAGCAACTAGGAAGTTAGGAAGTGCACACAAATAAAAACCGCCCCTTGCGGAGCGGTCACAGCAAATCCGTTCCAAGTCTCGACCACTTGGAGCGACAACATACTCTAGCTGATGCAATCAGTTTGGGGGAACGCCCCGCACCTTTTGTATTAGCAAAGAACATCGTCAGCAGCAAAAGTATAGCTCGTCTATTCGCTGTTGCAACAATACATACGTCGGTAAAGGCAATTATGAGAATAAACTTACGGCCACATCTTTTGATGGGGAGTCTAGACTACCCAAAAATTAACAATAACACAAGTTTTGGCACACAAACCCTATGCAATTGGGAGGATAAGTGATGTCTAGGCTTTTTGATTTTGTTCGTGAGCTATTCAAGCTGGGGGATTCATGTCAATAAAAATGACCTCGTTAGTCCTTGAGAGCCTATCACTAAAGCCCACTAACCGCTGTGTAATGATCTGTTTGGCAGATTTTTCCGATGATGACGGTGTGAGCTGGCCGTCATATTCAACGATTGCTCGCAAAAGTGGTATTTCTGAGTCAACAGCTAAGAGAGCAATCAAAGCACTCGCGCAAGACGGGTGGATCTCCATCAATAAACGCCATCGCTACCATAATGGGAAACCTGTTAGCGATACAAACGAGTACATGCTGAACATTGGAATGCTTGTCAAAGATGCATACCAAACATCAGAAATCAGTGGTAGCAAATTGACACAAGGTGATGTCAATTCGACATTACGGGGGGTGGTGTCAAATTCGACAGGGGGTGGTGTCAAAACGGAGGGGGGGGTGGTGTCACAGGTGACACCCGATCCATTAAAAGATCCATTAAAAGATCCATTAAGTAATGATCTTGCACCGAGCGAATCGCTCGATGCCGAAATACCACTGTTTCAGATTCCTTTATGTCGAAAAGGTAAATTCCTCGGGGTGACAGATTCAGATATCCAAGAGCTCTCAGAGGCGTACCCTGCAGTCGATGTTCGGATTCAGATTAAGAGGATGATTCTCTGGCTCAACAATAACCCCCAAAGGCGAAAAGGGACGCCAAAGGGCGTTAGGCGGTTTATTCAGTATTGGTTAGCCAAGGAACAGGATAGGGGGCGTTACCTTCCGCCAGAGACGCAGCCCAAGCCGGTAAAGTCGGATAAAGACGAACTCCAAGCGAAGATTCGTCAGCTTGAGATGGATATCGACAATGAGAACCAATACTTGGTGCGAGTAACGAACCTAGGTGGCACAGAACAGGCGATTGATGCGAGCAAGAGCAAAATCAAACGGCTATCCGATGAGCGAAGTAAATTGTTAGAACAGCTCAACCTAACGACAACAAGAAGACTTTAAAACAACAAATCACCCAATTGGGTGTGTGAGGCACTTATGAACGACCACAACGAGTACAACGAACAAGCAGTAACCGAAGTAGAAAAAATCATCAGAGATGCGATAGCCAGCTCGCCAATCAAGGAGCAAATCAGCGCGGTAGCCAAAAAGTACGATCAAAACCTAAGTGCAGTGTTGATTCAGTCTCTATCCATCTTCTCCCTAAAAATCGCGTCAGCTGCGGAAAAGGATGGAATGCTCATGGCGACTTTCCTTGGTGGTAACGGTCATTTCGCGTGTATTGGTAAAAACGACATGCTGGTTAGCGATGTCGACAAGCTCAGAGAGGGTGGTCAGATATTGCTAGGGCAAGTAGGTGAGGCTCTTGGCTTTACCAAAGTGATGGACATGGAAGACCAGGAGAAAACCGAACAAGAGCCAAGCATCAACGAAAAGCTTGTGCAGGAAGTGCTAGCGGAAGAAGCAGTTAAGGCTACGCACTAAGTGAAGTTCAACAATTGCCGTGACTCGATGATAGAGACGTTAGAACGCAACGAACTATTAGGAATAACCAAACAGTTCGCCAGGCAGTTTGGCGTTAAAGATATCGCGGTAATTGAAGGGGATGCTTGTCAGTACATTGGCAAGCGTCCAACCAAGACAACCAAGGTCAGTTGGCCGAGGGAAGTACGCTGACCAGGCAAGACAGAAGTTTGGAGTGGAAATGGAAGATAACCAACTAAAAGCAGTTCTTGAAAACCTACGTGACGCAATCCAACAGGCTGAACAGTTTGGTCTTCTTAGAACAGAGAGCGGTCAAGTCATTACTGGTGCCGTCTCATCTGAAGATGGAATTGTTTTAACTGAGGACTAAAAGGAACCTAAGGAGTGAGTTTATTAATGAGTTTATTTCAGTGTGCTGAATGCGGGTGTTGTGAGAATACCGCTGTATCTAACTGGTTCCTTCGTATGTGTGAGAGCAAAGCTCCTATCTGTTCAGCTTGTGACCCTGACATTGGAGAGTGGCATGGCGAGTTCAAGCGCGTGTTTCTCCCAAAGGGGATGTTTAAGACCAACAAGCAAGGGAACTTAGAGCACATAGAAACGGGTGATACGGATTTCACCAAGTACAAGATTGAGCAGGGAGGCAGTGAATAACTATGAGCCCGCTACTGACCTCTGTTGCTATTGTTGCGTTGCTGTTTGCAGTTGTATTGGGTATAGACCATGCGATTGTTTCTAAGAGCATCAACAAGAACTACGAAGCATTTAAACAGGTATCTACCCGACATAGAGCATTACAGGAGCTAAGAACCAGAGGGACAGAATCACACCAATTCATGAATGATCTGATACTGAAAGAAATGAGTCGAACCATAAGCAAATCCATTCCATCAAGGAGAAGATAACTCCATGCAACATTTAAGAGAAGAAGATTTGAAGCCATGCCCATTCTGTGGTGGTGAAGCTGAAATACTAGATGACCTAATGCCTTACGTTGCTTGCACGGAATGTGAAGTGTCATTTATTAGCAACCATGGCTATGACGGTGACACAGAGTATGCGGCCGAGCTATGGAACGCAAGGGTCAACGAGAACGATGAACAGTAAGCCTAAGCTCTTCGAGCCAATCTCTCTAGACAACACCAAGAGCGAGCATGAGAAGAACCTAGAGCGCGGTAAGACCTGGATGGAATATGGCTTAAAACCATATGAAGGGGAGTTCCCAGAGCTGGACCTAGAATCTATCTGGTATTGCCCGGAGTGTAGAGAGCTAGACAGGCCGTTAAAGCTATCCCCCGATAGATTGAGAATATCCTGCAGCAATCCAGCTTATGTCAACGCTGAGGGACCGTGCGAATATTCTTACTCAAACGCTGCAGGGAGAGAGAAACATCAAATATTCTGGTCTGAGGGCTTTGAATTGCCATTGAGCCGCACACAGCTCATAGAGGGCTGGATAGAAACAAAACAGCAATATATTAAGTGCACCAAAAAAAGAATCAAACAATCCAAGCAGGACATTAAAAACCTGGAACAAGAGATTGTGGGCCTAAAGGCTTATTTACTAGAGCTATAAAAACAACGTCTTCACACCTGGCTAGGTGATCATCAAAATAATCAGAAGGGTATTAAATTGGATATTAGTATATCAGCGACGTCAAAATTAGCGTACACAGCGGCATATTGCTTTGTTAATCGCACACACTTTATTCGTGAAGGTAAGCGTTACCTTGTAACCAAAGCAGATTTAAAGGGAGGTCGCACCGGTCGATTATTTCTAACTCTAGAGCCAGTAGGCTTTTCTATTCCAGACCGCATACGTTAGGAGTAGAGCAGTGCTAATCCTTAATGTTGATATTGTGCCAACGCTTGGCGCAGCTGTTCTCCCATTGAAGGGGTTCGAAGACTCAATTAAAAAGCTGCTGGTGGATGGTCAGGTAGGTATTATCTCTCCATCAATGACGGTTGTAGAGAAAGAGCAAATGCTGAAAGGCGCGCTCAGTGAAGATAATTCAGAGCTGGTGGCTTTCTTTAGTCATCCAGACGTTCAAAAAAAGATGGTCCCGACTTCTACCTATGTTGACCGGATAAACACTTGTCAGCTGTCGGATGGTGGCTATTGCGACCACAACCTCAAGACTCGAAGAACGGGCGAAGGTGCGATTCGTCTTTGTTGGCATCATGACAACCTCGCGGATGATAGTCACCAGGCTTTTAGCATCGCCAGAAGTAACTCGGTGAGGTTTGGATTGAGAGAAGTGGCCAGGATGTTGTTTGGGGACGCAAACCGACCCGTTACTATTGTTGATATCTGCTGGTGGGCCGTAAGAAACGATGTGTTTACGCTGCTGCCTGAGAAAGTGTTGGAGTCTCAGTTTGAACGAGAACTCAATGCAGCGAAGAGAACGGCTGTATTTAACAGTAAAGTCTCAAACGAGCGTTACCAGGAGCCAATCAAAGAAACGCTCAAGCGTTATGCAGGGCCAGTAATTAAACTCACGGTGGACGATGAGCCGCCAGCGTCCTTTATGCGTAAGCCAAAAATGCTTACCTGGCATAGCGAGAAGTATCTTAAATTCGTCCGTACCCTTCCTTGTCGTCAATGTGGTTGTGAGGCAGGGATAGCGCATCACCTCATCCAGCACGGTGAGGGAAAGATGGGCGGTAAGGCGCACGACATATTTACCTTCGCTCTTTGTAATCAACATCACCAGGAGCTGCATCGGGGCGTCGATGCATGGGAAAAAGCTCACGGCACCCA
This sequence comes from Allocatenococcus thiocycli, assembly GCF_921292965.1. Classification (NCBI taxonomy): domain Bacteria; kingdom Pseudomonadati; phylum Pseudomonadota; class Gammaproteobacteria; order Vibrionales; family Vibrionaceae; genus Allocatenococcus; species Allocatenococcus thiocycli. Next base: position 21,560 of record NZ_CAKLCK010000048.1, on the reverse strand, counting down.
ACTTTGGCACGTTAAGGAAACGATTAAGTTAGCGTTTGGTATGGGGGCATTATCATGAGTTTATCGATATCAAGACAATTGGACCTACATAACTTGGCTAGAGGTAAAAGTACATTACCATCCACAACGTATAGCCCGGATAGTCGCCGCAAGAAGCCAGTTCATCGAGAAAAGTACGAGCAAATCGCCCTGATTGAGTGGGCTGATGAGACGATTATTAATGGTGTTTTGGTTGGTGATTACCTTTGTCATATGCCTAATGAGGGCAAAAGGGGGCCTCAATCGGCGGGGGACTTTGTAAAAATGGGGGGACGGAGGGGTTATCCTGACCTGTTGCTTGAGATTGCCGCCGGTGGTTACCATGGCCTAAGAATTGAACTTAAAGCCCCAATCCCTCACGATGCCGCAGTAACCAAGGATCAGGTTAAATGGCTTGAGAGACTTAGGACTCAGGGTTATAGGGCGGAAGTGTGTCGCGGATTAGAGGAGGCTAAAGAGCTTATCAGCGAGTATCTGGGCGCCTTGTCCATGTAGGATAGCCCTGACAAAATAAGCGAGTTAATCATAGGAAAGCATTATAAAAAGCTTATTTTTTTGACCGCTTTTTGTTCAACAAGTATTAATAACGAGTAATAAGTGTCATAAAAGTGTGATTTTTAGGCAGTAATTGGCATTCACATCACAGTAATGTGATCCATGTATCAATATTATCCCTTCGAAGTGTTTTCGCTGAACATTTTAATGCCCAAATAATGGAGGCCAGCCGGTGCAACGGTTGGCCTTTTTTTTGCCTGTAAGGAAGCGTGTCATGGGGAATAAAGTCGAAATGTTAACGTTATTGAATGCTGCCCGAACTATGAAATGGGAACAGAAACCATCATCTGGCGGTCCTTCGAGAGAACAAATCTTAGGTGCCATCGGTAGCGCTCAACGTGCAAATCCTCTTGGTATTGCTCTTATCTACGCTAAACATCTGCATGATGCTCATGCTTTATCACTTTTAACACATCACATGGTCGAATCCGTAGAGTTTGCAGCTCCGATAGCTCGCTCTGGCGTTAATCTGGAATTCATAGAAGTTGAGTATCTGGCTCATTTGGTGCTCGCTGATATCACTTCACGCTTAGTTGAGAGTCAGCGTCGTCGTGTTGAGTCTGCGTGGAAGCGATACTCAATGCGTGGTGAGCGCTCCAAGAAGACCATTCAATCACTCTCCAAGTCGTTACGTTCGCTCGAGCGTGCCAGAGAAACCAAAACTGCTCAGGCAGGGATTTCAGAGATTACAAAGCAAATTAATAGTTTGGAAAGCCGAATAGAAGCTGAGCGCCAAAGCATTGCTGAATATGCCAGGAATAAAGCCGAGGAGACGTTGAATTGCCCAAAGTGCAAAGCAACTGGAACCATTCAAAAAACTCAAACACCTTGTGATATTTGTGGTGGTGTTGGCTCGTTCAGGTTGAAGGATGACGAGTTAAAGCGTTCATTCGTCTCTGAGTTCCGTTTACGGCGTGAGAACTGGCCGAGAATTTCAGGCATTGCCTCGGACTGGAAGGATTTATTATTCTCTTACGAGAAAGAGGCGCAAAGCTTACTGGATAAGCGCTTGTCGGCAGAATACAACTAGAGCTAAGCCTGGCTTGCTTTGTGTGAATCTTGATTGAGTAACGTAACTGCGGTAATCTTTCCAAACAATCAGAAGATCCATTCAGACTCCTTTCACACGAGTTTTGGCAACCTTGATAACGTTGCTTCTGATTGCCTGGCTTAGCATTGGACACGTTGAGTTAGAACAAAGACATACGAATTACCTCATATATACCAAAGGCCGCTCACTGAGCGGTCTTTTTTTATGCGTAGAGAAAACATCATGGCCAGACGCGATTGGACTAAATTACAAGCCGAATACGAAGCTGCATTCAACAAGACAGGAATAACAATCAAAAGTTGGTGCGACGAAAAAGGCATTAACTACAACTCTGCGCGTCGCTATCTCAAAGTGATCACTAAAAGTGATCAGTCAGCGAAAAAAGAGCCAAAACTGCGCACTTTATCGAATGACACATCTAATAAACCATCTGCGAAACCGGTCGAAAGTGATCAGTTTGATGGTGGTGAAGATGAGAAGAACGTAGGTAAATCAAAGGCTGCGAGCAATTCTGCGCAAAGTGATCACTTAAACTGCGCACAAAAAGGTGATCAAACTGATCACTTTGAGAAAATGCTACCACCTTCGCAACGAAATCACCTTGGCCACTTCCTGCCAGGCAACACCATTGCCAACAAACACAGCGCTTATGCTCAGCGCCTTGGCGACCTGGATGCAATCTTTGATGCTAAGCGCACGGCGATTGATGATGAGATCGAAATGTGTCGCGCTCGAGTCATGCTAGCAATGGATAAGTATCGAGAAATTGAGGCTGAGCTCCAGGGTGAGAACCTGAGTGTTACTGAAAAGATTAAGCTTTGGGAGTTGTACCAGGCGACTGATGCCGCGATAGACAGAAACGTTGCTCGAGTTGAGTCGCTATTGAGAACCAAGGCGAACGTGAGAAAGTCTGAGCTCGAGTCAGAGCGCATTGCTTCAGAGCAAGCCGGTTTGGGTACCGCCATTGCTGATATTGTTGCCGAGGTCCAGGCTATGGACTCTAACGGTTTTGTGGTTCAGCAATGAATGTTGATGATTCTTATCAAAAGGTCGCTATATGCGGCCTTTTTTAATGCGCTCAATAAATGACAACTGAAATATCGATACATAACGACATTGCCTCTCTCAGTCCAGAGGACCGCGCATATCTGTTAAGCAAGCTTAGCGACAAGTGGTGGCGACTCAATCACCTTTACAAGATTGAAAACGAGGACGGTGAGCTCGTAACGTTTAAGTTGCGTGAAGCTCAGGCGCTTTTGTTCCAGCTGATGGGACACAAGAACATCATACTAAAGGCTCGCCAGCTTGGATTCTCAACCGCTATCGACATTTACCTACTTGATGAGGCGCTATGGAACAAGAACCTCAAGTGCGGCATCGTGGCGCAAGACAAAATGGCAGCTGGCGAAATATTCCGAACTAAGATTGAGATCCCATACGACAACCTTCCAGGCTGGTTAAAGGCTGCATTGCCTACAGCTGAGCGTAAAGGTGGTGCCAATGGTGGCCGAATGGTGTTTAAGAACGGCTCATCTATCCAAGTTGCAGCTAGTTTCCGCTCAGGAACGGTCCAGCGATTGCACGTATCAGAGCACGGAAAGATTTGTGCTAAGTACAGCAAGAAGGCAAAGGAGCTCAAGACCGGTACGCTTAATGCCATTCACAAGAACGCTATTTGTTTCATTGAATCGACCGCCGAGGGCGTTGGCGGCGACTTCTATACGATGTGTTTGCGCTCGATGGAGCAAGCAAAGAGCGGTGTAGAGCTATCGAGTGAGGATTATAAGTTTCACTTCTTCGCCTGGTGGCAAGATCCCAAATATCGAATGCCAGTGCCTAAGTCCGGCCTGGTGATGCCGGTTGCAATGCAGGAATACTTCGTCAGCGTTGAAAGGGCTATGAACTGTAAGCTCGATGATGAGCAAAAGCAGTGGTACCTCGAGAAAGAATCGACGCAGGGTGAGGAAATGAAACAAGAGTTTCCATCGACACCAATGGAAGCGTTTCTTACTTCTGGCCGCAAGGTATTTAACCCAACTCACGTTATTAGCGCTGAATCTGATGTGTTGTCGCCGTTCCTGGTCTACGAGCTAGAGCCAATCACCGGCAACCTCACTCGTATCAAGTCCATAGAATCTGACGACCCGCTAAGGTTGCAGCGCAATGCAATGAACCTGCTATTGCAATGGGAACTGTTTGATGAGGACGAGGAATACGCAATCGGCGTCGATATCGCGGAAGGTTTGGAACATGGCGACCGAAGCAGTATCGATATCGTTAAGAAAAGTGACGGTGAACAGGTTGCTCACTGGTTTGGTCACATCGATGTAGAGCTCCTGGCTCACATTGCCGCGCATCTTGGCCAAATGTACGGCGAGGCATACATCATGCCAGAGCGAAACAACCACGGCCACGCCTTCATTCAAAAGATTAAAGACCTGTATCCAAACCAGCGTATCTATTCAGAGCAGTATCTAGACCGAGATAACGACAACGAAACGGTTAAGTTAGGTTGGTATACCAGCAAGCAGTCAAAGCCAATTCTAACCGAAGGTATGAAAACACTATTCAAAGGTGGCGTGTCCGGTATCCGCTGGATAGGCACTATCTCAGAGTTTCACAGTTACGTGTACGACAAGAAAGGCAGCATGAACGCACAAGACGGTTGTTTCGACGACCAGGTGATGAGTTATCTCTTAGCGCAGGAAGCGCGAGCGAGAATGCCTATTCGAGTTATATCCGAAGATCTTAAACGCGATCCATCAACTAACCACTGGCAGACTAAATAATGATGTTACATTCCAAATCCAACGAGTTCATGACTCGAATAATGTCCGATATTGATGGGCAACCCGACTGGCGCACCGCTGCTAAGACCGCTATGGCCTATTACGATGGTGACCAATTAGATCCTGGCGTAAAGAAAAAGCTCCAGGAACGTGGCCAACCGGCAACGATACATAACCTGATTGCGCCGACTATCGACGGCGTTTTGGGTATGGAGGCAAAGACACGTACTGACCTGTTAGTGTCAGCTGACGACCCAGATGAACAAATGGAGCTGCTAGCAGAAGCGGTCAACTCTGAATTTGCCGATGCCGCTCGCCTTTCAAGGCTAGATAAGGCACGGTCAGAAGCGTACTCGTCGCAAATTAAAGCTGGTGTTGGTTTTGTGGAGTGCTATCGAAACCCAAATCCCTTCGGTCCAAAGTACAAGGTTAAGGTTGTTCCTCGTGATGAGGTGTTTTGGGACTGGTTTAGTGTTGAGGCTGATTGGTCCGATTGTCGTTGGGTGATGCGTTACCGATGGATTGATATCGATGAGCTTAAAACGTTAGTGCCAGAAAAGGCGAGCATTCTCGATAACGCACGTAATGATTGGCGTGGCTTCGTTGATGTGGACAACATTGAAGGCATCGACCCTGCGCTGGTCACGGCTCATGATGCGTTTAACAACTGGTCAAGGGACCATTCCGAGTACCTATCACATAACCGTGAGCGTATTCGCTTGCAAATCGTCTATGTTCGACATATCGAGCGTAAGCCGGTGCTTGATACGCTTGACGGTCGCGTGATTGAGTTCGATAAGAACGACCTGGCACACGCAATGGCTCTTGCAATGGGCCGCGCTGAAGTTCGACTGGCTCAAGTCAGCACCATCAAAGAAGAATGGTACGCTGGCATGTACCACTTAGGAACGCGAGATTGCGAAGCGCCTAACGGTATGTTTCCTATTGTTCCTTTTTGGGGCTTCCGTAAAGACTCTAGCGGCGAGCCATACGGACTAATCGCGCGCTCTATTCCAGCCCAGGACGAAGTGAACTTCCGTCGAATCAAGCTTACCTGGTTACTACAAGCTAAGCGTGTATTGATGGACAAAGACGCAACGGATATGAGTCAGGAGCAGGTGTTAGAGGAAGTCGAGCGACCAGACGGCCTGATTAAACTAAATCCAAACCGTAAAAACCAGAAGTCAATCAGCGAAGTGTTCCAGGTTCAACAGGATTTCCAAATAGCCGCACAGCAATTTAACGTCATGCAGGACTCGATGAAGTTGATTCAAGATACTATGGGTGTTTATGGCGCTTTTCTTGGTCAAGACTCGAACGCGAGTAGCGGCGTGGCGATTGCAAATCTAGTTGAGCAGGGTGCAACGACCCTTGCTGAAATCAATGATAACTACAACTTTGGCTCTCAGCTGCTTGGTGAGCTCTTGCTTTGTTACATCCTTTCTGACTTAAAGGCGCGTAAGAACAACGCGATTGTGATTAACCGTGATGATAAGCGAAAGCGTAAAACGGTCGTGCTTAATGAGGTTGGCCCTGATGGTCTTGTGTCGAACGATATCACCAGGCTTCGAGCTCATATTGCCCTTGCTCCAATCCAGCAAACCGCAGCGTACAAGTCACAGCTCGCTGAGCGCATGATGATGATCACCTCTCAATTGCCGCCAGAGGTGCAAATGGCAGTGATTGACCTGGTATTAGAGTTGTCTGATGTTCCGAACAAGGAAGAGTTCATGGAGCGTGTTCGTGGCGCTCTCAACGTGCCAAAAGATGTTGAGGACATGACAGAAGAAGAACAGGCAGCAATGCAAGCGGAGCAGCAACAGCAACAGCAGTTGCAACAACAACAGCTCGAGCTATCGATGCGTGAAATGGCCGCTAAGGTGATGAAACTTGAGAGCGAAGCTAAGAACATCGCGGCCAAAGCTGAGCGTGAAGTAACGCTAACAGATAGCCAGCGCTATGATGACGCTAAAACCGTTGCTGAGACTAAGCGAATTACGCAAGAGATTGAGCAGTTAAGCCAGGAAATGAGCGTAGTACAGAGCCAAATGTTACAAAGTGTTGAGAGCATGATTGACCAAATGTAATTTGCACTCTGAAAAAAACTGGGGTATATTTTTTCCATAGTGACCAAGCTGCCTTTTTAGGTGGCTTTTTTTGTATCTAGCCCTGCCGATTTTCGTCGGTGGGGCTTTTTATTTCCTACCTCAAACGAGCAGCAGCTATGCCAGAAAAAGACCCAAATACCTACAGCCTCATTACGTATCTTGCGTTTACTGGCGCGGCCTTATGGGGTGGTTTAGTGACTCACATTCAACACATACGCCAGCACAATAAGCCATTTCTTTGGCGAGAAGCACTAATGCAAGTCATTGTCAGTGGTTTTGCCGGCATGTTGGCCAGTTTGCTTTGCTGGTACCTTGAGGCACCGATACCACTTGCTGGCTTTATGGCTGGCACCGCTGGATTTATGGGGACAAGAGCCCTGTCTTTATTTGAGCGCAAGTTCGCCAAGTTCGCTGAATAACCTAATGCCTATCCACTAAACGCCCATTAAGGGCGTTTTTTTATGCCTGGAATATATGACAAACACCATCACAAAAAGGGTAATCAAAGCATGTTTGATTTAGCGTTTGAGCGCGTTGTTCTACATGAAGGTGGTTTTCAGAATGACCCACATGACCGCGGAAACTGGACCACTGGTCGTATTGGCCACGGTGAGCTGAAAGGAACGAATTACGGCATATCAGCCATGACTTATCCGCACCTGGATATTGAGAATCTGACGATTGACCAGGTGAAAGCTATTTACTTTGAGGACTGGTGGCAAGCGCTCGGCATGGAAAAGTTCCGGCCAGCGATGCAATACCAGTTATTTGATGCTGCGGTCCAGCACGGATGGTATCGAGCCGTTAAGACTTTACAGCAAGCGGTTGGTGCAAAAGAGGATGGAATCATTGGTCCTAATACGCTTGGCTTGGTACGCAACACTGAGCTTAACGATCTCATTATGCAGTTCATTAGCGCTCGAATCGATTACTACACCAACCTCGACACTTTCATGATGTATGGCAAGGGATGGATGCGCCGAATTGCGGCGGTCCTTCGAATTGCTGCTTTAGATAACGACCAGGAGTAAACCATGATAACCGAAGTTATTTCAGCATTAATCGATTACTTGCTTACGTTGGGCCTTGAGCCATACGCCATGATTTTCTTGTCACTGAGTGTATTTCTTTCTCATATCGTTCAGTACCTACCCCTAAGCATTACAGAAAAGATCCCCAACGTGGTGATGACACTCATCAATATCTTAGCTGCTAAGCATGGCGCGTTATTGTCAGCTCGCACAGATATCAAAGGAAATCGCATTGGATGATTTCCTTAAAGCAATCGCGCTCATTATTCGAGGTTGGATTAAAGAGCGCAACGCAGCTAAAGCCGCTAAGAATGCTCGTGATATTGCTGGCAACCTGGCTAACGGTGGCAGGGTGCGCGAGTCAGAGTTCACCACCTCCGATTTGGCCTCCGGGTCTAAACGTGATGGTGATGAGTGATGGTGGTGTTTGCTTTGACAAGGAATCAGCCAGTCGGCTCAGTGACTTTAAGACTCAGTTAGAAGCATGGTGAGAAAGTATCAATATCTCACTGTAATAAGGTAGCAAAGTAGCAAGGTAAGACAGAAGGAAAGGAAGAAGGTAATCAAGTATGACGGTATCAAAGAAATACCCAACCGTGGAAAAGTCACTGATTGACTCCCTGGTTGAGTCTCTAGTTTTTGAATTCGAGCGAGTAGGCGAGACAAACACAACGGTTTGTTATGCCTTTTTGCCGAACGGCTTTCGTGTTGGCCACGGTGATAGTGCGTGTGTAGACCTGCGCAATTACGATTTTGACGAAGGTTTCTATTGGGCGAAAGAGAATGCAATTGCTGATGCAAAGCAAACCCTATGGCAAGTGGAAGGTTACTTACTGAAAGTAACTGGTCACACTAGTGACACAATCCTTAATGTGATGACTTCGCAACGAGACATTGCGCCTGGTGCTTCTGATGTTGGCCCTTCCTGGCGTGAGTATAAAGGTCGCCAAATCAACCGCACCGCTTACGAGATTAAGGACAGCGATAAGATAGTGAGCAAGTCTGCAACTTACACTGGCGGTCCTTCTAAGAGCTCAATTGAGATCGACGGTGAGGCGTTTGATTTCGTTCACTACGAGCCGGCTAAGCCTGGTGATTTCATTTGCTACCTGGATGCAACCGACATTTATCACGTTCGCCGTAGCGTGATGCAGCAGCGCAACTTTTTATAACTATAACTGACGAGCCATATCTCCAGTTTTGCCCCGCCTAGTGTGGGGCTTTTTTGTATCTGGGCCTGAGCGCTTTCTCGAGAGTGTTCAGGCGCAGAGACAGCGATACGTCTAACCCAAGGAGACAAAATGACAATTGAACACAACGACGATATTGAATTAAGCGGTAATGAAAGCTTGGAAGATCTTGAGGCTCTACTCGATGGAATGGAAGTAGAGGGCGTTGAGACTGGTTCGGTTGACGAACCAAACCATGACAACCCTCAAGGGAATACATCTGACGTTTCGGAAGGCGAAACAGACGCAGCCTCGCCAACTGCGGAAACTGACGGTATCCAAGAAGGTGTTCTGGCTAAAGATGGAAAAAACATCATTCCTTACGATGTTTTGGAACAAGCTCGCCAAGAATCGGCCCAGCTCCGTGAGGAGCTGGAAGCGCTACGACCAAAAGCAGACCAAGCCGGCAAGCTTGAGAAGCTGATTGAAAAGCGCAACGAGCAGTTAGCTGACCTTGGCGTTGAACCCGCAGATTTACCGGAAGATTTGGTACTCGACGATGCGAAGCTGGAAGAACTGAGAGAAGACTATCCAGAGATGTACGCCTATATCGCAGGGCTCAATAACAAAATTGAGGCCGCGTTAGGTCAACAATCGGCAGTTCAATCTCAAGCTGAACAGAAAGCAGAACCAACCGAACCGACTACGCCTACCAATAACGCTCCCGACCCTGAGCTTGAAAGAGCAATTCAAGGCAACGAAGACATTAGCGGATGGTTAAAGGAACGTGGCGACCGCTGGAAGATGGCCCAGCATATTGATGAAGTTTTGTCTTCTGACCCTGAGTGGTCAAACCGCAATTATGCCGAACGATTGGAGGAGGTGAGTAAGCGTGTCCGACTAGCCTATGGCGAGCAGCCGCGACCAAGCGCACAAGAAGCGCTCGACGCAGCCGCGAAAAAAGCTGAAGCAGCGAAAGGAAGCCTACCAGCCTCTCCAAGTGAACTTGGCAACACTAATCGCGTCGGCGATTCGGATTTAATGAATCGAATAGAAAACGCCACCAATGAGGAACTGTCCTCGCTCTTGGATGGGCTCTCTGATGCTCAGATAGAGCAGGTTCTTTACAACGCTGGATTCTAGACGATTTCTTACAAACAAAGCCCTGGCAGAAATGCCGGGGCTTTTTTATTGGAGTTAGAGTATGACTACTATTACCAAGGGCGTTAAGATTCAGGAAGCCGCCCTGTTTAAAGCCACACTTCGTGGTAAATCTTTCTGTAACCTGTTTACGGAAGATGCCCCGCAAAATGTTCAAAGCGGGAAAAAAGGCGTAGAGCAAACCAGCCCACACGCGCCAATCGTTCGTGTATCAGACTTGTCAAAGACAGCTGGTGATGAAGTCGATATGCAAGTGGTTCACGGTCTATCTAAGCGTCCAACGATGGGTGATCGCCGTATCGCTGGCCGTGGTGAAGGTCTAGAGTTCGCTGACTTCTCGCTGAAAATCAACCAAGGCCGTCACCAAGTTGATAGCGGCGGTAAGATGAGCCAACAACGCACGAACCACCAATTACGCAAACTGGCTCGCACACTGATGCCGGATTACGTAAATATCCTTCAGGACCAGGTAGCGACCGTTCACCTTGCCGGTGCGCGTGGCGATTACTACTCTGACGACATTATTGTTCCTCTAAGTTCGGATGACGAATTTGGTGAGATCATGGTCAACGACGTTACTCCACCGACTTACGATCGTCATTTCTTTGGTGGCGACGCGACAAGCTTCGAAGGTCTAGACGCGGCGGATATCTTCTCGATTGAAACGCTAGACAACATCAACCTATACCTGGAAGAAATGGCGCATCCATTGCAACCAGTTCGCTTTGCTAAAGATGATCTAGCCGGCGATGAACCTTTCTACGTGCTGAACGTTACCCCTCGTCAATGGCACGACTTCTACAGCTCCGCAAGTGGCAAAGATTGGCAAGCGTTGACCGCTCAAGCGATGACGCGCTCACGCAACTTCAATCACCCGGTATTCCGTGGCGACTGTGCAATGCGTGGCAACATCCTGGTGCGTAAGTACAAAGGTATGCCTATTCGCTTCAATACTGGCTCGACTGTTGACGTTTGTAACAACGATAACGCAGCAACCGTGGCACAAAAAACCGCTGGCACAACCATCGACCGCGCAATGCTGCTTGGTGGCCAGGCACTAGCGTATGCGTGGGGTAAAACGCAAGGCGGTCAAGAGTTCCGTTATCACGAAGAAAAAACCGATGCCGGCAACCGTGACGAGGTAACTGTTTACTGGATGAACGGCTCTAAGAAGATCCGCTTTAAAGACAAAGTTGGCCGTATCAACGACCACGGCATCATGGCGCTAGATACCGCAGTATCACAATAAGGAGTTAATTCATGATTCGTCATAGTGAAACTTTCCATAACCGTGTGTATGTCGGCGCACACGGCAACCTCTCTTTAGAGTTTGCAAAGCTAACCGCTAAAGCGGCGCCAGCTGGTGATGTATTCCAGGTTCTTGAATTGCCAATCGGTTTAAAAATCACTGGCGTTCGCCTGTTTACTGACGGTCTTGGTGCTGGTGTTACGGCAGACGTTAAAGCTGGCGAAGTCAGCTTGATTTCAGCTGAAGATGTAGCGGCAGCAACCGCTCTAGTCACACCAATTAAGCCGGTGTTCGTCGATGAGAAGTCACCACTAACAGTCACCATCGGCGGCGCAGCTGCGACCGGCGAGCTGGATGTGATGATTGAGTACGTGAACGTAGGCTACTAAGCCAAACCGCAAACCAAAAGAGGCCGATAGGCCTCTTTTTTTTGGAGTAAAGCATGAGCGATAAAATTTCCATTGTTTACATCGGACCTAAGCCACGCAAGAAAGACACGATTACTGGATCGCGCCTGGTGTTTCCTCAAAATAAGCCGGTAGCGGTTGAGTCAGACCTTGCTTATCAGCTATTGGACTTTCCAACGGTTTGGATTCAAGAATCTGAGCTTGAAAGTCATCTGAAGATTTCAGCCGAACACGAAGCTGAACAAAAGCGCATCCAGGAAGCAGCAGAGCTAGCGGCTCAGGAAGCAGCTGAACAAGCATCAATGGTCGTCACGCTGAACGGTGATGAGCTTGATCTTGCCAAGCTTAACTCAGCCAAGCTGAAGACGCTGATTAAAGCAAGCGACCTGGACGTTGCAGACAAGAGCGCGCAAGAGTCGGTTGAAGATTTCCGTCTCCGTGTTCGCAACCACATTCGCAACCTCGAAACTAACGAGGGTGAATAATGAATACCGTCCTTGTCGAGAAGTTTATTCCTAAGTTGCGTCAGCTGGTCAACGTCTCGTTACCCCCACTGCTTAACGATGCGTTGGTCCAAGCGGCGCAAGAGTTTTGTCGAGAGTCAAAGTTGGTTCGCTACACCAGAAACCTTCCTAGCGTCAGTCAAAATGATGTGATCGCCGTGATTAGCAGCTCAGAGTTGAACGGGATCGGCAAGGGCGCTTTTCGAGCGTGTGAAGTGTTCAGCGTGATCCAGAACGCATCAAAGCATGATGCTCTACCTATGGCGCTTGGTACGGAGTACAGCAAGTTAAGCCGCGATATGCTCACCTTTGACATTGATGCAACTGATGTTGATGTGTTATGCGCGCTTGAGCCGGCACCAGGCAGCACACACTTACCTGAAATCCTTTTTGATGAGTACGTTCAAGGCATCTGCTATGGCGCTGCTCACCTTCTACTGATTCAGCCAGACTCGGACTGGTTTAATCCCCAGCTGGCGCATGAGTACCGGCAGTGGTTCCAGGAGTCCATTCGTAAGGCTTATCGATTTTCTGTCGAATCAGGCAATACATCCAACTTTGTTAATCCAACGCGCACCAGGGAGTTCTTCTGATGTCTACCACCGTTAAAACGTTAATTGACCGCATTTCTCGTGATTTGATTGACCTCCGCAATGTGCGCTGGTCCCGAACTGAATTGACTGACTTCCTGAATGATGCGATTGCAAGTATCGTCATTCGTCGTCCTGATTTAAGCCGAGCGACCGCGACCGTTCCAACCTCGTCGAATACGGTAGCTTTGCCTGGTGACGCGTATCAAATCTTGGCTGTTAACCACGTAGATAACGTGGCGGCTCAGTATGTTGATATCAATAAACTCAATCAGCTTTATCCAGATTGGCGCACCACGGCAGGAGCGCCGGTTTGCTGGACTCGAAACGAAATGGATGAAACCACGCTATTTCTTTATCCATCACCGACGGCAGAGGTGAATGTCGAGCTTGTTTATTCACGCAATCTACGTGTTGCGGCAGAGTCAGACGCATTCCCGCTGCCTGAAATTTATGAGGGTGTCGTCGCTGACTTTGTGATGTATCGCGCTTACAACAAAGACAGCCAGAACCCGAACGAAGGCAATAAAGCTCAACTTCACTTGCAAGCGTTTGCTACTGCCCTGGGCGATAAGACAGCATCAGACAATGCCAAGTCTCAGATGATTAAGCAGAGTGAGGTAGCCCGTTAATGAGCCAAGAATTAGTTGATTCGGTTAATAAGTTAACCGGCGAAACCACGAAGTTACTGCTTGAGTATACCGATTCTAACACCACGCTGAAAAACAGTGCTGCTAGTGCGAAGGAAGATGCAAGCAAAGCAGCCATGAGTGAAAGCGCAGCGGCCTCATCAAACACTGAAGCGAAAAACGCAGAACTAGCCGCCAAAGCAGAAGCAGACCGCGCAGAGCTTGCCGCAACTCAAGCTGAGCAAGTTACTGGTCTAGAAACCGTTGAACAAGCCGTTTCCCAAGCCTTGGCAGATGGGGGTTACACTTGGCGTACTGAAGCTGATATGATCGCCATGCGCGAGCAAAATAACGCCATGTTTGCAGCGAGTGGTTTTGTTCATTTTGGTAAAGGTTATTATAGCCAGCTGCATCACAACATTAACGATGGCTTATTCACATATCCGGTCTCTGGCTCTCAAAAATTTGCTGCCGTACTTAATATGGGTCGATTGCCCAGCGCAACTTCCTTTTCTGGTAGTGAAAAAAGCAAAAGCAATGTAGCTTCTGTGAATATCGCGGGCTTTACAACTGACTTACAGTCTCGGAATGATTCCGATAATCAGTATGGCGGAGCCTTTCAGATAAAACTACCGCCCGCCGAAGCGGGTACGCGAGTTTACGACTCAGCCACAGGCGTAAGCATTGATTACGCTAAAGAAGTCGATCCGAAGTACGGAGATGTTGCACCAGGCCATAACGAAGCAGTAGCGCGTGCGTTTGAGGGTGTTGTTAAAAACGGTGACTTCAGATTTGGCGATAATGGTTCATGGGTGTCTTCTCTAGCTTTAGGAACAATCGATGAGACAGGGTTCCACTATATATCAGAAGGGGAAGATTTAGGTGCGGTGACTGCTTCAAATATTATAGGGCTATCATTAGAAGCAAATGTAGAATACATCTTAACACTAGATGTTATTGAAAATGAAAATAATGCAGGGGTTTATATTAAAGGTAGTGCTGGCACGATAGATGGCGGTCTTCATTATAAATACTCTCTGCCTTTAGGTATTCAGAAACTTAGTATTGTATTTTCTGAGGTCAGTAGCGATTCAGGCATATCGTTAAGATTAGGTGATAGTTCACCTGCTTCATTAGGTAAGTCGTGCCACATTAAGGCTTTATCTTTATGTAAAGCCACAACTAAAGTCGTCACTAACCGAGTAGACATGTTTGGTTTTGAGGGTTTCTTAGAGCAAGTCACACCGACCAATCCGTTTGTGTACAAGCATGGTTTAATTCAGTCTCAAGCAACTGACATTGACGGCATTGCTACAGCCTCATCTAATCGTCCTGATTCTTACTATGCAGTATATGACGGCGACACAACGAGTCGCGGTAAGGGTGTGAACTTCTTAGCATTATCTACCATTGAACAAGACCAAATCGCAAACAACCCGAAAAACCATATTTATCGAATGGCAAATGGCGACATTGTGCAATGGCGTATTCGTCAGAGAACGATTGCTGGTGCGGGGAATGGTGATTGGGATAACATTGACCCTAATCGTACGGACTATATGGGTGATTCACGGAGATTTGCTAATTTTGGGGCAAATAAAGACTTAAGTAGTTTTTTAATGGCTCAGGGAAAATTTAACTTACCTAACGGGAACGATGTAACTGCCTCTAAGAGAGTCTCTTTAGCTAATAACTGGGTAGGTTGTGGTTATGGAGGTAGACAAGACGGAGGCTTAACAGATGGTAGTATTTACAAGTTAGTAGTTAACCCCACTGACGGTATAGCCTACAACGGCGAATGTTACTTCCTAGTCTGTGGTACAGTGTCTCGCCTTAACCAAGGTGCATATCATCCGACGTATAACCCATTAGGTACGCGAAAAGTCTATACAGGTCAAACTGGAGTTAACTGGTATCAAGGTCAGTACGACAGCGCAGATACCAAATTAATGTTTAAAGATGGGACTGATACTGAATATGCTGGCGTAATTAATGGTCGTGATTTAGGTAGTGGTTACATCGGTGCAGTTCGCGGCTCTGGTCGTCAAGATCAATATGAATACTACGATGCTATCTATGCTGGTCAAGTTCACGATATGCGTATGTCTGCATGGGGTGTACCTGACTACAGCAAGGCGTTAACTGATGCTGTTCGTAAAGATGTCGCAGGTGTTACTCGCGGCAAAGGAAGCGTGCCATTTACTCGTATTAATGCAGCCGAACAAGTTGCAGTAAGTGGCAGTACGTCGGAATTTGATAACTGTTATGACGATGCGACACAATTCCCAAAAGTCGGGGACACTTGCGCCCTAGAAGATGAAAACGGGGTCTTTCACGTTCGTACAATCCGTTCCCTTTCGGGTAGTGGTACGATTGGTTTTGAGCCCTCAATTACCACCGGACGCAAAGCCGACTCTAAGATTTTGTTTTCATCATGGGAGCAGGCGGCAGAATTTGACTCAATTCCTTGGGTTGATGTCGTTGGTCATCCCAATGCAATTGCTGAAAAATTCCCACACGGTGTTCTTGGTCAATGGATACCATTCGATTACGCAGATGGGACTAAGTATAACCAGCTAGAGTTAAACAGAAAGATGTCGTCTTCAGTCCTATTGTCTGTTTATCACGATGGTGAATCTTGGCTTGAACGCACACTCACACTTGATGAAGTGACGAACAAACCAACGTGGGGCGGCCTGATTGGAAACGTTGAGCTTTGGCATTATGAAACACTGGCAGACTTTACCGAGCTAGACACTAACAGCGCGGTAGTGGGTGAGCTTGGTGATGTTATATATACAGGTCGAGACAGATTGATAAACGGCAACCGTCTGCATTTCTCTCTAATCGGTACAGTTGGTAAATGGGATCAATCAGCTGGAAACCGTCACGTTTCTATTGAGAGTTACGAATTGTGGGAAAACAACACAATTGCAACTTCAGTGCCTCTGATTCATGCGCCGATTAACTACGAAGACCCACAAAATGAATCAGACTCAGTTAAAGCATTGCCTCATCTAGTCGAGAAAAACGGTCAATTGT
Source organism: Allocatenococcus thiocycli (assembly GCF_921292965.1). Classification (NCBI taxonomy): domain Bacteria; kingdom Pseudomonadati; phylum Pseudomonadota; class Gammaproteobacteria; order Vibrionales; family Vibrionaceae; genus Allocatenococcus; species Allocatenococcus thiocycli. The sequence continues at coordinate 5,237 of NZ_CAKLCK010000048.1, read as the reverse complement.
TTGTGCAATACCACGCCACGCAGCTAGTGAATAATGGCACTGACTGGGGCGATGATTCGAAAATCACGATTGTCGATAACGAATCAACCAAGACCGACGACAACGGCAACGTTGTGAAGGTGGTTACTCATACGGGCATTGATCCGATTGGTTGGGTTAAAAACGAAATCTAATAATGGAGCAGGGACGAGAAATCGTCCCTGAACATGATGTTTGAATTAATTTCAGATGTACCAGCCGCGATTGCTGAGTTCTACAAAGAAGAAATTCGCAACGAACCTACTGGAAACATGATCGATGAGGAGTACACCTACATTGACGAAAATGAGGTGGAACAAACCGGTACTCGCTCGGTTCCTGAGTACGCAGATGTGACTTATGTCGTTCAGGTTGAGCTTGGTGAGACAAAGGGGTGGGGTGATGTTGAGCGCGTGATTAGTCTTAACAGGCCTCAAACTGTCATTGAGAAATTTGTTTCGTTGGCCGTTACGGGTGACAAAGTTCAGTTTCGTGATGCTTATCTTGAATGGATGGACGGGTGCGCGAAAGTAGATGAGTACAATGCTTCTCTGGTCGCAGATGAAGAAGGTAACATGCCTGAATCACGAGTGTATTCAGATGAGCCGACTTATATCGCAACCGACACCGGTGTTTATTTAACGCAAGTCGCCAAAGGTGAGCGTGATACAGGCCGATATGCGCCAATTACGGTGGATGGGTTGACTTATGACGCAACCCAAGAAGCTTACGATAATTTGCAGGGAATGGTTAATTCGTGGGAAATCATGATTGCCGATCAGGCGTTGATTGATGCCGGCCTGGTGGTCGATGGTCAGATGTATTGGACGCTAGCGGATAATTCTAACGTGCCGGTGACTAAAGAAATGCTAGCAGCGGTAGTCAATGCTATTCGTCTTCGTGCGGGATTGCTTCATGCTCAATACCAATTTGAAAAATCGGCATTGGAGGTTAATTCATGATTATGCGTTTTTTAATCGCACTCGATGTGTTTGTGTGCCATATCCTGACTGGCCAGGGTGATCTTACGATTAGTGGGTGGGCCTACATTCAGCAACGTCAAGGCAAGTGGTCGCCCATCAAGTTTATCGACTGGCTGTTTAAGTTGATTCGAGGCCAGGAGACGCATTGCAAAGATGCTTTCGAATGGGAAATGCGGCAATCGCGTGAAATGCTGAAAAATTACGAAAAATATTTGAATTAACAAGAAGCGCCCCTCACTCGAGGGGCGTTTCTTTTTGTAGGGTGGCACAGATATGCTTTTAAACATATCAACGATGAAAGGTGAGGTTCCTCGATTGGAGCCTCATCTATTACCAGACGAAGCGGCAACAATAGCCAAAGATTGTGAATTTGAGCGCGGGATAGTCGCTCCCATAAAGGATGACGGTCAAGTGCTGGTGGAGCTGCCGGTAGCGCCAGTCTCTATGTTTCTTTATGAGCACAATTACTGGTTCACGTTTCAGCAAGCGGTGAGTGTAATCAAAAGCCCAATGGCTCAAGACCCTTGGCAGCGTGTTTACTGGACCGGACAACAAAAGCCTAAGCTCACATCAAGCGACATTGCGACGAGTGAGGGCGCTATGCCAGCTGCCTGGTATGATCTTGGTGTGCCGTCGCCAGAAGTGCCGCCAGTGGTTACTACCGTCGATGAGAGTACCGGGGAGGAGCCGCCAGAGGGCGAACTGCCAGAGTACGACGATGAGGACCGCGTTTACATTCAGACTTATGTCACTCGCTTTGGCGAAGAAGGCGCGCCAGGTGACGCCAGCGCTTCAGTATTGGTGGCCAAGCCTGGCTCAACATTAACGATCAACTTGGCTCAGCCTGGCGCTAACACGCATAACATTACGCACACAAGGCTTTACCGAAGTGTCACAAGTGATGGAGTGGGTGACTTCTTATTGGTCGCGGAATTGCCAATATCACAAAGCCAGTACATTGATGCAGCTCGAGACGTAAGCGGCGCTACCCTCGATACGTGGGATTACACGGTGCCACCGTCAAACATGCAAGGCTTGTGCAACATGGCTAACGGGATCTGCGCCGGCTTTGCCGGTAATGAAGTTATGTTTAGCGAATCGTACCTACCTTACGCCTGGCCAGAAGATTATCGAAGTACCACGGATAGCGAAATCGTTGCTATTGCTCCGATAGAGACTTCGCTGGTTGTCGTGACCAAAGGTAAGCCGTATCTGTTTTCAGGCGTGGTGCCTTCGACGTTGACCGGTTCCCAAATCAACCTGGAGCAATCGTGCGTGAGCGCTGAATCGTTGGTTGTGGTTAATGGCATGGCCATGTATGCCAGTCCAGACGGTTTGGTTTCTGTGGGTAGCGGTAGTGCGACGGTATTGACCGCGCCATTAATGACCAAGGAACAATGGCAGTCATATAACCCAAACACGATTAAAGCCTGGTCCAATGAAGGTAAGTATATCGCTCAGTATGACGGCGGCACATTCGTTTATGATCCAGTCAGTCAGTCATTTATTCATTTAAGTGGTACTTGGGATGCGGCATACAATGACCTGTATTCTGACGCGCTGTACCTGGCGAAAGGGACGGCGGTTTATCGTTGGAAGGGCGGCTCAACAGAGAAAAGTATGACCTGGCAAAGTAAAACGTTTTTAACGCCACTTGATGTATTGCTTACATGTTCTCGAATCCAATGCCCAAATCCTGAAAAGCTCGCGGTTGAGTATTACGCTGACGGCGAATTGGTGTATTCGATTGCTCAAGGCGAATTAACTACGTCGGCGTTTTGGCTCCCTCCAGTCCGAGCTACCAAATGGATCGTGAAGGTAACAGGTGATACTAAGGTTGAGCGTATTTTGCTAGCGACCTCGATGCAGGAGCTTGGTTAATATGGCAAAAAACAAAACTCCTTTTCGCGCTGGTCGAACGCTAGATGCACTATATGAAAACGTAGAGATACTAACTGGTCAGCGAGGTAGAGATTACAAGGCGGTAACGGCTAAAGAAGTATCAGACCTAAAAGGAACGGTTAGCACAATCATTCGTGGTGGCTCTAGTAACAGCGGTAGTGAAAGCGTTGTTGCACAGCCGCACTCCCCACTTAACGTCCAGGGGTTTGGTGGTTTTAGCTCGGTTCTATTGTCCTGGGATAATCCTACGTTCCAAGGGTTTGCTTATGCAGAAGTTTGGCGCGCAACTACGAATAACCTTTCTTTGGCGGCGTTGGTAGGCACCACACCGGCTACCGTTTTCTCTGATGTAGTAAACCTGGGTACCGGTTGGTATTACTGGGTTCGTTTTGTTAATAAAAATAACGTGCCTGGCCCACACCAGGGCGCCTCCGGTGTGTACGTTGAAACAAACCAAGATATCGGTGATGTGATCGATGAATTGACGGAACAGTTAGCCGATTCGCCTTTATTTCAGAAATTGGAATCTGATATCGCCAGCAATCGCAATGACTTGGAGCTGGCCGATTCAGCACTTCAAGCTGGCATTGATTCAACAGATTCGGCACTCGCTCAAGCCAAGAGTGACCTGGATCTGGCCGATTCAGCACTTCAAGCCGGCATTGATTCAACCAACGCAACGCTGGCTCAAACCAAGACCGACTTGGATCAAGCCGATTCAGCGCTTCAAGCTGGCATTGATTCAACCAACGCAACGCTGGCTCAAACCAAGACCGACTTGGAGCAAGCCGATTCAGCGCTTCAAGCTGGCATTGATTCAACTAACTCAACGTTAGCTCAAACCAAGAGCGACTTGGAGCTGGCCGATTCAGCGCTTCAGGCTGGCATTGACTCAACCAACGCAACGCTGGCTCAAACCAAGACCGACTTGGATCAAGCCGATTCAGCGCTTCAAGCTGGCATTGATTCAACCAACGCAACGCTGGCTCAAACCAAGACCGACTTGGAGCAAGCCGATTCAGCGCTTCAAGCTGGCATTGATTCAACCAACGCAACGCTGGCTCAAACCAAGACCGACTTGGAGCTTGCCGATTCAGCGCTTCAAGCTAGCATTGAATCAACCAACGCAACGCTGGCTCAAACCAAGAGTGACTTGGAACAAGCCGATTCAGCGCTTCAAGCTGGCATTGATTCAACCAACTCAACGCTGGCTCAAACCAAGAGCGACTTGGAGCAAGCCGATTCAGCGCTTCAAGCTGGCATTGATTCAACCAACGCAACGCTGGCTCAAACCAAGACCGACTTGGAGCTTGCCGATTCAGCGCTTCAAGCTAGCATTGAATCAACCAACGCAACGCTGGCTCAAACCAAGACCGACTTGGAGCTTGCCGATTCAGCGCTTCAAGCTAGCATTGAATCAACCAACGCAACGCTGGCTCAAACCAAGAGTGACTTGGAACAAGCCGATTCTGATATAAGCACAGCGCTAAGCAATGCTAAATCACAACTGGAAGGCGAAGTAGCTCGCTTGGAGGCCGCTTACAAGGAGGGCGACCTCACTACTGAAGCCACTATTAAAGATCTTGAGACTGTATTCGCTGACGTTCAGCGTGTACTCGCACAGCAAATTACGCAGCTTAATGCTGCATACTCCACACGAAATGACGCCCAGGCCGCAGACACTACCGCCAGGATAACCGAGACGCAGCGCGTACTTGCTGAAGCGGATACGGCGCTTGCAGAACAGCTGTCAGCGTTAGAGGTGTCTATGACTACGGGTGATTCTACCCTGTCAGGCTTGATCTCAACGTTAGAGCAAACCGTAATTGATAACGAGAAGGCATTAAGTCAGCGAGTCACTGATATCGATGCAGCCTACAAGGCCGCAGATGTAGCGACGAATGCGAGTCTAACCAGCCTGGAACAGACCGTAGCGGATAACGATTCGGCCATGTCGCAACGTGTTGATGATATGGATGCAGCCTATAAAGCGGCTGATGTGGCCACGAATGCCAGCATTACTGCATTGACTCAAACCGTTGCGGATAATGACAGTGCGGTAACAGAGCAATTAGAGCAACTATCATCGAGCGTGGGGGTCGGTGATGCTGAAAATGGAGCGTTAATTGATCTGCTTAACAAGACGGTTGCAGATGCGGTGCGGGTGATCGCCCAACAAATCTCGCAACTCAACGCCTCGTATGCAGCAGTGAGTGACGCTGAAACGGCAGTGAGTGATGCGAAGTTTACCGAGTCCCGCCAGGCGTTGGCCGATGCAGAACAGGCCCTGGTCGAGCAGATCACGCAACTAGAGTCCACCTTTAGCACGGACCT
>NZ_CAKLCK010000047.1:0-179099 GCF_921292965.1 Allocatenococcus thiocycli | reverse complement strand
TGGTCACGAAAATCACGGGCATCATTTTAGAAAAAGGCCGCGATGTCGAGTTCGTTGATGTTGGCGATATCGTTTCAGTACCGTTTAACATTGCTTGTGGCCGATGCCGCAACTGTAAATCAGGCATGACTGGTATCTGCCTGAACGTAAACCCTGCTCGTCCAGGTGCGGCATACGGTTATGTTGATATGGGCGGCTGGGTTGGCGGCCAATCTGAATACGTAATGATACCGTACGCTGACTTTAACTTGCTTAAGTTCCCAGATCCGGATCAGGCACGAGAGAAAATTAAGGATTTAACACTTCTTTCTGACATCTTCCCAACGGGCTTCCATGGCTGTGTAACTGCAGGTGTTGGTCCTGGTTCTACCGTTTATATCGCTGGTGCAGGTCCTGTGGGTCTGGCAGCAGCAGTATCGGCTCAACTACTTGGCGCAGCTTGTGTCATCGTTGGAGACATGATCCCAGATCGTCTAGAGCAAGCACGTAGTTTTGGTTGCGAAACCATTGACCTACGCGAAGACGGCAGCATGGAAGACAAAATTGAAGCCATTCTGAATGAGCGTGAAGTTGATTGTTTTGTTGACTGTGTTGGTTTCGAAGCGCACGGATGTGGCTGTGGTGGTCACACTCAAGAAGCACCAGCAACAGTACTGAACTCTGCGATGCAAGTAACGCGTGCCGGTGGTTCGATTGGTATTCCTGGTCTTTACGTTACAGACGATCCGGGTGCGAAAGACGAAGCTGCGAAAGAAGGTGCACTGAGCATGCGCTTTGGTCTTGGCTGGGCGAAATCACATTCTTTCCATACTGGCCAATGCCCGGTAATGAAATATCACCGTGGTCTGATGCAATCTATTTTGTTCGACAAAGTGAAAATTGCTGACGCCGTAAACGTACAAATGATCTCACTCGATCAAGCACCTCAAGGTTATGCCGACTTTGATGGTGGTGCAGCTAAGAAATTTGTTATTGACCCGCACGGTGAATTTAGCAAGTAATACTATTTCAGAAAATGCCTAATTTTTAGGGGATTGGTTATTAAATTAACCAAAATCAACGATAATAACTGCGATCGTTAATGTGGGTTCGACTCCCCCTATCGCGGGCTGAATTCCAGCCCGCTTTTTTATATCTAGCAATTTATTACCATTGCTCTTTTTATACTTTTTATTTTTAAACTTAAGACACCACATACAAATAAAGATAAATTCGTATTAGATTAATTGAATAAAGTAGCAACCAGAACTGTATTCATCTTATTTATTAATTAATTAACCACTGTTTAATAACTTTTATCTCAGAGCTATACAGCCAAAAAAACTAACTATCTGTCCCATTTTTAGAGCATACATTTTATTGTATCGCCTAATTAAATATTGATAATATCAGCCATACTAAACCAGAAAGTCATTACTTAGGTGTATTCATGGATCTTGCAAGTAGACTGGAACTACTACTCGAAGTTTCTAAACAGGGCTCTTTCGCAAATGCTGCGGACGCGCGTGGCATCGATCGCTCGGTATTATCCAAACAGATAAGAAAACTAGAAGAGTCGCTTGGTCTCAGGCTACTTAATCGCTCTACACGCTCACTGTCGCTTACTCCCGCAGGTGAAGAAATAGTAAAGCAAGCCCAGCAAGTTAGCGACGCTTTAGAAAAGACTCGTCAACTTGCGGATACGTTCAGTGATACGCCTAAGGGCCATCTTAGAATATCTTGCCCATCACTCTTTGGCCGGAAGTACGTAAAGGAAAGTGTGGTCGCTTTCCTCAAAAAGTACCCGCAAGTCAGTGTCGAAGTCATCCTCAATGATAGGAGAGTCGATCTTATTGGAGAACGTTATGATGTTGTATTTCGAGTCGGTTCTCCCGTAGACTCAAACTTAGTGGCGAAAAAACTGGCAAATCATCAGCTGCTATTACTTGCATCAAAAGACTTTATCGCTGAATACGGCTACCCTGAAACACCTCAAGAACTCGCAGCGTTACCCGCTGTCATTTATTCCAACGGCTCATACCAAATGAATAAAGTGCAATTATCGTCAATGAAAGATGAAGAAGCACATCCCGTCACCGTTACGGCTCAAGGTCGCTACCATGTCAATGAGGTGGAGTTATTAATGGATGGTGTGCAATCGGGGCTAGGCTATGCCATCGTGGGCCAATTGATGCTCACGCAGAGTATCGAAGAGATGCAGCTGGTTAGATTATTACCTGATTATGAAATCTCTTATACCGGTGGTTTGTACGCCTTGTATCCACACCGCAATCAGCCTCCGCTGGTCAAACTGTTTATTGAAACGGTACAAAATACGATTGGAAGCCCACCGATATGGGAGAGTTACATGACGTAAACTAAACAACATTTATATTTTGATAAATATTCAATTTACGTCAGTATCAGATTTGTTGGCATTTATTATTGGGGGAGTATTATGTCCCCCAATACAATTAAGATAATATTTTAGATGTGGATGTTTGACTAAATAAGCCATAACTTAGTCATGTAGTCTCATTGCGTTGAAGTGGTAATCCACATTTAGAACTGCTCGATATTGAATGTCATCACGAGCGTAAGCCACTTCTTTAATAATCACTTTACTGTCATCGATGTTGATATTATTTACATTAGTGTAGCCAAATAATCCAAATTCACGTCGTAACTCTGATTTAGACATTGATTTTAATGAGTCTGACAAATCAAAGCCTGCATTGAGTGCTTGCTCTCTGCTTTGATAAGTACCTGCATCCATATTTGTATGTTCTGTAATTGTAATATTTGAAGCAAATACTGATGAAGCCATAAGTAGACCAGAAGTTAGTACGAATAATTTTTTCATAATAAAACCCTTTAATTTATTAATTAATATTGATAGGAACCTATCTCGTTTTGTTGGGTTTATTATTCATGTTTGAACTGGGAAGATAAAGGGAGGTTTCAGAATTTCACTATGGGCAAAATGGCACTAATAAACCGTATGGCTAGCGCTACTGGATGTGTAGATTACACCCGAAAACTGACTTGGCATTATGATTGGGATCAAAAGACAGACACTTACCCTTGGGTCTAATTTCACCTCTTATAATCCAACAGCACTCTGGGTTAGGCACTTTGCTGTTAAAGTTAACACTAATTGAGAAATAAACTGATGCCGCTGGGGATCCTGCCTGGTTAAACATTGACATGTTGTTCTATCAGAGAAGATTGCTATGCTAACTAAATGTAACAAAATACAAATAAAGTACTACGTAGTGAAAAGAGGCAGTTCTGCTAATCATCCATAAGAGTTAATGGATTGGACTTGCTCGCTACGATTGACATTTAATAGCAGGAGCAACAATGACATTCCGGAAGTCAGTTTCATCTTTCTCTCCACATATTCAGTACACAGCACTAGCGCTATTCGCCGCGCTGGTCTTTATAGCCGTCAACGTCTTATTCCGGCCTATTTTCCCCATCGACGAAACCCGTTATGTCTCTGTCGCGTGGGAAATGTGGTTCAACAATAGCTGGCTAGTGCCACACCTCAATGGATTACCATACGATCACAAGCCACCGTTAATGTTCTGGTTATTCAGCGTCGTTTGGTCCTTATTTGGCACATCAGAAGCCGTGACTCGAATGGTAGTACCAGGTTTTGCTTTAATTAACCTTTATCTTGTGGGAAAACTGGCAGAGAAGGTTTATCCGGAGTCACCACAAACAAAGTGGTTGTCACCTCTCATTCTGATCAGCTTCCTTGGATGGTTCCTGTATTCCGGCATGATCATGTTCGATTTAATACTCGCTGTATTCCTCCAACTTGCCGTGTTGAGTTTTTGGCGATACACCGAAACAGAACGTGATTCATGGTCATATTTAAGTGGTGTGTGCCTTGGGCTCGGAATGCTGACTAAGGGACCGGTCATCTTCGTTTATTTTATTCCTTTTCTGCTGTTAGCCCATCTTTGGCACCCTTCACCCGCATCCATTAACAAAGCGTTTTTCAAAGCCGTTATCAAAACTGTGGGGATTGCAGTTGGTGTAGTCTTACTCTGGGCAGTACCAGCGGCAATATCCGGAGGAGAAGAATACGCAAAGGCCATTTTCTGGGGCCAATCTGCCGGGAGGGTACAAGACTCTTTTGCACATGCACGACCTTTTTACTGGTATATTGCGCTGTTACCCGCATTACTTTTCCCGTGGCTTTTCCTTATTAGTTTTTGGCGCGCCCGTCCATGGATTTGGGTCGGACGACGAGACACCTTCTGTTTCTCGTTGTTTGTATTTGTTGTGGGAATATTCAGTTGTTTCAGCGGAAAGCAGATTCACTATTTACTTCCGGTTTTCCCTTTTATTGCTATTTGGATCGCGAAGCGATTAGATCCACAAAAGATGAAAACAGAACCAGCCATCGTAGGAATAATTGCACTAATTACGCTAGCAATTTTCAGTGCCCCGCTGTGGATTGAAAAAGCATTTCGCAGCACAGAAGTCACTGCTGTGTATTGGTTTTGGGGGCTGTTACCCGCGCTGTTGATCGCGTTGCTGTTATGGAAGAAGAACCTTCCTGTAGATCGTCTTGCGCTTAATATCGGAGCGTTGCTACTGAGCTTATCCGCCTTAATGGCCAGTCTGTCACCAGTATTCAACAACGTTTATGATGTAACAGAGACAGGTCGTCAAATCCATCAGTTGCAATCTCAAGGACACAGCGTTTCGTACGTTGGCAAATATCACAACACCTTTGGTTTCGCCGGAAAACTGGAAAAACCGCTAAATTTAATTCCGTCATCACAACCAGAGAGAAACGCATTTTTAACTACGCAGCCGGGCTATACCATTTGGGTTCAACGTAACAAAACACAGCCTTTGGAAACCCATGCCATTTACATGACTCCCTACCGTGGCAGGTGGCTGTTTATTGTCGACAATCAAGTACTGGCGAACCTTCTTGCACCAAGTGGCACTAGTGAAGCAGCGGAAAAGTAGCCGCTTTATCTAAATTAAAACAGTCATCAAAAACCGATCTCGTCGATGAGTGTTCGCAAACGAGCCCTAACTAAACTGTGACAACCGGACAGTTGTCATTTCCATTGTTTATTCGAATATATAAATTAAAGATCTGAAGTATAAACACAAACTTCTCGCGCCTTTCCCTGCATACGATTAATGCGATTTTCAATATAGGTAAAGCCGAGTTTTTTGATCACTGACTTGGAACGTTCATTGCCCAAAAGGTGCATGACATGTAACTTGCTCAACCCAAGATTCGATTTACTAAAGGTGATTATTGCCTTCGATGCTTCAGTCGCATAACCGCGCCCCCAATAAGGTACTCCCAGCCAATAACCTAAGGTGCCCACACCATTATCAATTCCTAGAAAACTCACCGCGCCAATCAGCTCACCGCTCTCTTTTAAAGTAATGGCATAGACGATACCTTTACCTCTATCAAAGAGTGGCTCATGAGTATTAATCCACAACTCCGCATCGGAAAGCGAATAAGGATGAGGGATGTTCGCTGTCATGTCCGCAATAACCTTGTCACCAGCCAGAAGCGCGACACGCTTGGCATCCGATAAAGTAAAGGGTCTGAGTATCAACCTATCCGTTTCTACATTTTGCTGCATAAATTCCTTTATGTTCCTAGCGCAAGTTAGGTGAGAAAAATTTAAGTTCTCTCTGCATAATCACTTTTGAGTGTTAAAAAAGCTAAATAAATCAGTCCTAACGGGGGGATCAATGCTAAAAGAACACCGACTAACGCAGAAATCATTGGAGTACTGGTTTTACGCCGACCCAAGTAGTAGCTCAAAAGTAAGCTGATCACCAAATAGACAGAAGCACCTTGAAGCAGTAATGTCGCGTCTATATTCATTGCAATCTCCTTTGCATATAACGCCTGTTCAAAAATAATGGTGCCTTCTATACCAATATGCAACAAAGTAACAATGAATTTTGTCAATAATGAGGCTATAAAACGTTTTACGTTAGTTAGCTGCTGTAATCACTATAACCAGATCCCTTAAATCAATTTTAAAAAATCATGTTGCTATCGTAACAGTTGGAAGTTTGGGGCAAACGTCGATCCTTAGAAACGTTACAAGTAACGAAGTATACTGCTGTGCTCAATGGCTAAACTCAATCTAGTGGCGTTATCGATGACTAACGCCACTTTAGCCCTTAACCATCACTTCTTCATCATCTTCGCTAAATCAGCAAATGGATTGTATGTTGCGCCTTGGTGTTCATCTTCACCAGGTTTTATTTCGCTGCCGTAACGTTCATGCTCTAGATACTTACTATGTTCATGATCGTGGCAATAGAGACACAACAACTCCCAGTTGCTACCGTCTTCCGGGTTATTCGTGTGGTCATGATCCTTGTGATGAACCGTTAATTCACGCAGATTTGAATACACAAACTCTCGAGCACACCTTCCGCATACCCAAGGATAGAGCTTCAGTGCTTTCTCGCGATAACCGGCTTCTTTACGTGCATAACTGGCACTGGTTCCGTAATAATCTGATGCCATACGTATAACCTCACGTGTGATTTAAAATAAGATGCTAGCCCGAACACAAAGTTCCTGTACTCGGGCTAAATATCATGTTCTATATAATACTTTTACCACATGCCAGCCAAATTTAGTTTTTACTAAATGCGGTGTTAGCACTTCACCTGAAAAACAAACTTTGTCGAACTGAGGCACCATTTGTCCACGACGAAACTCACCAAGATCACCACCGCGTTTTCCAGACGGGCAAGTCGAGTATTTCTTTGCCAGTGTCTGAAACTTAGCCCCTTTTTTAAGTTGCTTGATGATGTCTTCTGCTTGTTCTTTGTGTTTCACAAGAATATGCAATGCGGCTGCTGTATTTGCCATCTGTTTATCTCTCGCTGTTCTGTTAGCGCAAGTTTACCGAATACACCCAAGCACGCCAAACATTTCTCTCACCTCGCCTACAAGGGAAGCTCTATTTGTGTTTTGTTAACATGACCTGAGCGGAATTTAAGCATTCTCACATCTGCAAAGCTAATAGAATGAATGAAAACTTAACTTTTCGGTGTAGGGCTGTTGATGCCGCCGGTTTATCCGATTAGATTAGAGGTAATCATTTGGTATTTATAAGGTTATTTCATGGCAAAAGTCGTTAGCAAAGCGAATCAATCTCAGGGGATGTTAGTATTCAAGCTTACCCTGCAACAATACTTCGCGATAGGCACTCTTAAAGTCCGTGAAATTGTTCCGTACATGCCGACCACGAAGATCCCGTACTCCCACCAGCACGTAATCGGCACAGTGACGATTCGCAACCTAACCGTGCCTGTGATTGATATGTCCGTAGCCGTCGGGTTCCGGCCGATTCAGGAAGAAGAGTACCAAAGCTGTTACTTGATTGTGACCGACTGCCTGCGAACCGTTGTTGCCTTTATGGTTCGAAGTATTGAAAAAATCATTGATTGTGACTGGAAATCCATAGAGTCACCACCAGAGAGCGCTGGTCAAAATATTTTTGTCACGGGCATTACTCAGTATGAAAACAAAATGGTTCAAATGCTGGATGTTGAATTGCTATTGTCCAAGATCTATCCGCAATATGAGCATTCAAAAATTCCAATGCTGACTGACGTAGAACGTGAACGTTTAAAAGCTCTTAATATTCTACTCGTTGACGATTCTTCGATTGCACGTAAGCAACTTAGTGATGCATTAGACAGCATTAACATCCCGTACCAAATCAGCAAAAATGGCGCGGAAGCGTTGCAATTCATGAGAGATCAAGCCGCACTACATAGCCCAATTGATTTGTTAGTCAGCGACATTGAAATGCCGGGACTGGATGGTTACGAGCTGGCGTTCGAAGTACAAAATGACTCGGCACTTAACCACTCGTACCGTATTTTGCACACTTCTCTTTCAAGTGAAATCTGTGTTGATCGCGCCCATCAAGTGGGTGCACACGAGGCTCTGGTAAAGTTTAACGCTGGTGAGTTAATTGAAGCCATGCTGAGAGGGGCGAAGGAGATTGAAGCTACAGCTATGGCTTCATAACTTCGCAGGCAGAGAGGGGGAGATCGAGAAACGCCTCCCCCAAATGGTTTTACTCAACCCAATAAATCTCTAAATTTTTTGATGTCCTTTCTCTAAGTGGATAAAGTCCACAAGATCATCGCCAGAAACCTCATACGCCTGGCCGAAGCCTTTCACAAACAAGCCTTTTTCTGCTTTTAGGTTGAACAAAACGAAATCTTCCAGGTTGCTCAAACCATCAATAATATCTCCGAAACGTGCTTTCATCTGAGCAACAATTTGTTGCCAAAGCTCGGTGTCACGTTCCACAACGATTGCTACCGCATCAAACGTCAGGCGCTTACGGGCAAAAATTTGACCAGCAGAGCCTTCATCTTCGATCATCATTAGGGAGACGTTAGGATTTTCTAGTAAGTTGCGTGCATGGCGAGCAAGCTGTGAAATAAGAACAAAGTAACCTTGCTGGTTTTGTACAAACGGGGCGTAACTGACGTTAGGTCGGCCTTCAGCATCAACCGTAGCTAGCTGTAGTGTTTGGCGCTCCTGACGAAACGCTTTGATCTCCGGCCCCAGACGGCCTTGCAGGCGCTCTTGTTTCACTTGTTGATTCATTTTAATTCCTGAGGTTCTCTACCACTGTGATTGGTATTATAGCCTCGCATTGCTGGCTCTGTGGCTAGGAGCTCTTAATACAAAGGCGTTGGGGCCAAAACATAAAGCCCCACTAGTTGCTAGCAGGGCTTTGTTAATTCAGTATCGGTTATTTGCTCATTTGAATCAGAGAACGACCAATCAACCATTCAAGTTCTTTGTCACTGCCATCCCCAAATTGGCTACCGACCATTTTATACAAGCGATCAATACCATTTGTAGCAAATTCATGGGCGTTTTCTGTGGCTACGATGTGATGGAACAGGAGTTTTAAAATAGCTACAAATTCAGCATTTTCCAGTGCTGTCATCCAGCTATCCGAAAACGTAGCCAAACCTTTATCAAACCTTAAGTGCTCGACAAACATTTTAAAGATGCGAGCATCAAGTGCTGCAGTAAAATCCGTTTTTTTAGGGAAGTGATGGCTAATACCTGTACGTGATACACCCGTCTGCTGACTCAGCGTTGTGTACGACATTCTGTCGTAACCAAGTCTAAGCAATTGGTCAACGACGGCATCCATGATCTTCTGGATAGTTATTTCAGTATCTTCTTTACTACGCTTTGGCATATTTTAAGCTCTTCTTTATTAAATCCATCTAACTCACAACTCAACGAGGCCAGAGTGAAATCATCCTCAGTTTTATTACTGTGCTTCCTAATCTAAACGCGGATCTCTGTCATAGCGATAAAGTACTGCGCAATCATCAACATGCCAGGGAATGCTCATCAATGTTTACCATACGCACCCTAGATGAAAAGATAACGACATCAAGGTGTTGCACGAGACTATCCATCAAAGCCACTCAGGAGTTAAGAATGATAATCATGTAGAATTATTCACTCAATAAATACTCTTATAAATTGTTCTTCAGTTCAACTGACCAAACATAAAACTCGTTCGTAGCTAGTGTAATTACTCTTAAATATTGATATATATCACATTAGGCATACCCTTCCTCCGTCTTATCGAGCGTTATTCCCTTTAATCTGTGTGCTTTTTTATGCAGATTCATTCATTTTTGTAGATAGAGATCAAATACCTGCTAGAATACCCTTAGTTTTTACAAGAGGATTCGTTATGAGCATCGAATTAGAAGGAAACCAAGTCTGCGAAGCATGTGGCTGTGCGGGTGAAATTGGCTTTGTCATTAAAGAAGGCGACGAAGTTGCCGACGTAACGATTTTCGCAGAGTCTAAAGCGGCATTAGAGTCTGAAATAGCTGCCTACATTGAACTAGCTAAATCAGTATGTGCTAACGTTGAATATAATGTCAGTGAAATCACAGAAGAGTCTAAAGAAGCATCAGCCCGCTTCAAGTTCGAAGTCAGTGCAGAAAAGCTGATCTTTGAATTAAAAACTCGTTCATTAGCGCGTTAATCCTATTCCAAAGCGAGCACTCTGCTCGCTTTCTACTTACTTCCATTTAAGTGTTACTTTCCTTCAAGTGTTAACACTTGGAATAGCCGTATTTAGCGCTTTGAGATATGCTTGGCGGGTTTTATATCCAGCAAAGTCATCAGCCATGCGTTTCATCCTACTTATTATTGCACTGGTAACATTCAACACACCTTCAGTGGCGTACGAACTGGATTACTACACCAAGCTTGCTTACCTAGACAACTATGGCAACCTAGATCTACGCTACAAACCCTTTACTCAATTACCATCTGATTTGTCGATTAACGGCAACCTGAACATTTCCCAAACGTCTATCACTCGGCTACCGAATGGTCTCAATGTCGGTGGCAGTTTAGAAGCAACAAACAGCGCACTTAAAACCGTCAGGCCTGGTACCAGCATAAAAGGCTATGCCAACTTATTAGGTAGCCAAGTTGAAAACTGGCCAAAAGGCGTAAAACTCGGCGGATATTTAAACCTTACTGACACTCCACTAAGAAAGCTTCCTGCAAGACTTCGTGTCTATGGTGATTTAAGTGTAATCCGCACACCATTAACGGCTTTGCCTAATGGCTTAATCATCGATGGAAATCTTTACATTGGTGGCTCGGCACTCAAAGCGTTTCCTGACACCATGACTGTAAAAGGAAATATCTTTCTGGGTGGGAATCAAATCACTAAATGGCCAAGTAACCTGACCTTAGGCGGCGCTGTCGCACCATAGCAACAGATATAAAAAACCCCGGGACAGAGCCCGAGGTATTTTGATTCAAAAATAAACCAATCAATCTACTCTTGATTGTTTACCGGGTTAGCATAGCTCGCAACAAGGAAAGGACGCGCGCCTTCTGGCAACTCTTCAAGCTTTTCCGTCAACTGACGTTTTACCTTTTCAGGCACTTCTGAATCATCACGACCAGCAGCGAGCAAATTCATTGGATAGAGTCGGTAGTTGTTGTGAATTTGACGGTCGATTTCAGCAGCAAGAGACTCTGGAGTTTCAAATTCTTGCTCAATCACATCGCCAAACGCCACATGAATGCGACCTTTGTAACCGATAATACCTTGAATGATACTTTCAATATCTTCAAATTCACCTTTCTCATAGCGGCCACTTTCTGCTTTAGCAAATAACTCTTTCGCCTTCGCAAGGTCACAAGGGTCATTCTCGTAAGAGATAGAAACAGGCACGATTTTCAAAGAGCGAGTGTACTCTCCAAAGCTGATCTTTTGCTTACGGCCTTCAACATGAAACATTTTAAGAATAGCTGGATCAGTGAAGTCGTTGCCGTCTTTTGCTCGGCCTTCCTTCTGCGCGATCCAAATAGAGTTGCCCGTGTCGAGAGAATGCTTGATGTAGCTCGACAGCTGTCCTAACGCTTTCATCATTTCGCGCGGTGCTTTTGCTGAACGCTTAACAATAAAGCTCTTGTTCAAGCGCATCAGTTCCGTCGTACACGGCTTCTTGAGGAGGTTATCACCAATAGCAATGCGGACAGTGCGGTGGTCAGTTTGGTGTAAGCCGTAGTTGACTAACGCAGGGTCCATCGCGATATCACGGTGGTTAGAAATGAATAGATAAGAGGTATTTTTGTCCAGTTTATCTAAACCAGAGAAAGTGACGCCATCCGTTGTCTTATCAAGCATATCTTCAAGATACTTTTTCACTTCGATCTGGATCGCTTCTACGGAGTCAAGCTTACTCCACTTTGCTTTTAGGTAAAGGCGAACAATCGGACTCATAAGAGTTTTAAACCATCCTGCTTTATTGGCAAAACGGTGATCAAGAATCGCGGTGATAAATTCATCATCTTGGATTAGACGATCCAGCGCTGCTGGAATTTCTTCGTCATTATAAGGACGAATTTCAATATAAGGGTCGGTATTGGCAGTCATTATTCGTTACATATCTAAAAAAGCTGGCACATTTTACGCGTAGTTTTACTGTATAGCAGCATTTCAGCTCATACTTTTCTCATGGTCATACCAGTTCACCTAACAAAAGTATGGCTAAAAATTTTTTTTAACCGGTTGGAATCCTATAGGTTTAGCGTTACGCTTAGCGCCCAAAAATCACTGGTAATAATAATGAACTACGCAATTGAATTTCACGACGCTAATTACCCTTTTCTTAATGTTACTGCACGCAAAAAAGCGCTAAAGCACAGTTTATTATCTGTGATTGAAGGATTAGTGATCATTAAATTGGGTAAGCAGGAGTATGCCATTGAACCGGGTCAGATTTTTTGGATTCCTCAGGGATGTTTGAGCTCCCTCACCTTTTTACCTAACACTCGTGTGCATCGTTGTGATTTTTCTGTGCGGTTGAGTGATGATTTTCCTCAGCAAGCGGGCTTCATTACACCATCAGTTCTACTCAAAGCATTACTCGACAAACTGTCGACCGTAGAGTCCCGTTCGGATATCGAGCTAGATTTACTTGCACTAGTAAAACACGAAGTGGTTACGATTTCTCCCGCCCTTTCTAGCTCAGGTTTAAGCAAAGTCATCAATCAGTGGAAGCCAGGGGGTGACGTACGTATTTCAAGAGAGCTATGTCTGGTGCTCACGCTGAGAGAAGCAAGAAAGATGAAATTATCAGGGAAAAAAGATGCTGATATTGTTGAAACACTTTTTGCAGGAAATAGCGAAGAGTATGAGCAACTTTGTTTCTTGGTCTTTGGCGAGCCTTTATAACTGCTAACGAAAGTAGCTAATTACTAAAATAGCCCCCACACTAAGCAACCCTGTGCTCAAAAAACCAAAAAAGCGTACATCATTTGATGTACGCTTTTTTTAATTATTCAGAATGGCAATTCAATTTGCATCATCCAGTCAGCGTCATAGTATTCGTGCCAACGATAATCCAAACGCATTCTGGGCTCACCATCGCCCTTATCACCAAAACCGATACTAAACATCAGACCGTGATTGCGAATCCACTCTTCCGTCGTCATGTCACTTTCTTCGTCTAGAAGGTCTTCAGGCATCCAGATACCAAGACCAAAGTAGTTCTTCTCTAGGTTTTGAGTAAGGATAGGTGTCTCATTCGGCGTAAACGCCCACTCTTCCCAATAATTTTTCGTGGGTCCATCCAGTTCGATTTCTGGTGCATACCAATTCAACGAGTCAGTACTTAACACACCTACGCTGTCAAAAAGTTCTTCACAAATAGGCATGGTATTGTCAGCAAAAACGACTGATCGATCAGAAAAATAGTTACATGCTACACTTGCTTGCGAATACACAAGCAGCGCGCACGTACTAAATACGGCTAATCTGACCATGAACATTTAACCTCTCAGTTACCAGATAAAGTTTCTCTATATAAACCTTCGTTGAGCAATAGTTCACTGACTGTTAACGTAGTAAAGGCGCTGATGTCTTTTCCTTCCATCAACGCTTTTCGAATATCTGTGCTTCTAATTTTTATTTTTTCAGGACACGCCATAACGGTCCAGCGCTCAGTAATTTCCTGTGCTTTATAAAATTTAGCAAATTTAAAGAAATTGTCAGGCCCAATGACAAAAGTTAGATCGTCCGTCGAATGAATTTCTTGAATTTTGTTTAATAACGCATAGGTCGTCACACTTTGTCCAGGCTGGTATAAAGCTTGCTCTACGTTCGAGCGCTGAACATTAGAAAGCCCGAGATCTTTGATAAACGCATCGACCAACTTGCACCGGGTTGGGTAATCCAACATTTCCTTGCCCCATGCGTGTGCGATGCTGGGTTCTAGAAGCACAAGATCAAAGTGCCCCAAAGACTCGATAACACTTTTGTGGCCTAAGCTAGGTGGATTAAATGCGCTACCAAAAATGGCAATTTTTTTCATATCCGGCGATTACCTGGTTTAAGAGAGTTTTCTAATTTGATGATTTCGGTATGATACTACTAATCTTTATAGCTTTTTGACACCAAAGTGATGTTTGTGCGCCTCAATTGGATGGTTTGTCACCATTTATTGAATATTCACCTCATCACTCTTACTGATTTTGGTAACTACCAACGCTGTTGGTGTCTGACATATTTGCAGGAAAAGGAACCCTAAATGGAACAATCCATCCGTGATGAAATGCGCGTTCTACCTTCTATTGATCCGCATTTCGAAATTGAACGCCGTGTTGCTTTCATAAAGCGTAAGCTACAAGAAGCAGGTTGTAAGTCACTCGTGCTTGGCATCAGTGGCGGTGTTGACTCAACCACGTGTGGTCGCCTTGCCCAACTTGCGGTTAATGAACTCAATGAAGCGAGTGGTAGTAACGACTACCAATTCATCGCGGTTCGTCTGCCTTACGGTGAGCAAAAAGATGAAGATGAAGCACAACTTGCCTTATCGTTCATTGAACCGACACACTCTGTGTCAGTAAACATCAAACAAGGTGTAGACGGTATGCATGCTGCTTCTAGCTTTGCGCTAGAGGGAACTGGCCTTCTACCAACCGACGCGGCAAAAGTAGACTTTGTGAAAGGCAATGTAAAAGCGCGTGCCCGTATGGTCGCACAATACGAAATTGCTGGCTACGTTGGCGGTTTAGTGCTGGGAACCGATCACTCGGCAGAAAACATTACAGGCTTCTACACGAAGTTTGGTGATGGTGCTTGTGACCTTGCGCCTTTATTTGGTTTGAGCAAGCGTCAAGTACGTGAGGTAGCGGCAACATTAGGCGCACCAGAACTACTCGTGAAAAAGACACCAACGGCAGATTTGGAAGAACTTGCTCCACAAAAAGCTGACGAGGATGCGTTGAACCTAAGTTACGAGCAAATTGATGACTTCCTGGAAGGCAAACCAGTGTCGCAACAAGTGAGTGACCGTCTGGTAGCTATTTACAAAGCTACGCAGCACAAACGTCAACCAATCCCGACAATTTACGACTAAGCAACATTTTAAACGCAATGCTTGCTATAAAAAACGCTGCTCAAGGGCAGCGTTTTTCTTACGTATTGTAACCTGACTAGTCAGTCACTGTAACATCGGTTTCCGGAACGGCACAACACGCTAATACCGTCCCCATGGCACGCTCTTCAACACTCAAAGCGGGTACGTCAGGATGGTGAACTTGCCCCGATTTCAATTGTACTTTACAAGCGCCACATAACCCTGCGCGGCAGCTGTTGCTGATGTCCTTTCCGGCATCTTCAAGTTGGTCTAGAAGTGTTTTCTGATTAGTACCCGTAATCCTAGCGCCGTTGAACTCGATTTCGATACTTTTCTCTGGCTGTGCTGTTACCGCAGAGACACCAAACGCTTCCTGATGGTAGCTCTCTTCAGGCAGCCCCTTTTTCATTAGCAAGTTTTTCGCTTTTTGCATAAAGCCATCAGGGCCACAAACAAACACCTGACGCTGCTCCGCATCTTTAATTTGTTTGATGTGCGAAAGGCTGAGTCGACCTTTCAATCCAAACCAATCGATCACAGGCTGAGTCAGGCAGAATTTTACCTCTAGTCCCGGATGCTCTCGCTTCAGTTGTTCCAGTTCAGCTCTACAAGGAATGTCTTTTTCAGTGCGACACTGATGGTAGAACACGACGTCATCTAATTGATTGTGATCGGCTAGGTAACGCACCATCGACAGCATTGGAGTAACGCCACTGCCCGCTGAAAGCAACAATAGACGCTGAGTGTGATGCGGCTTAAGATGAAACTCCCCATCTGGGTTTTCCGCTTCTAATACGTCGCCAACCTGCAGATTATCCAATAGCGAATTCGACACACGGCCACCAGAAATTCGCTTAACGGAAACAGCATATCGCCCTGGACGAGAAGGACTCGAAGAGAGAGTATAACGTCTGCCTATTTTTTTACCCTCAACTTCAACATCGATTGGTAAATGTTGTCCCGGCAGATAATTAGGTAACTTGCCTTTACTAGGCTCTAGCCAAAATGTCACAAAATCTTGTGCTATTTCTTCACGTTCGACGCAAGTTAACGTTAAACGCGCAGGAGAGTTATCCTCATAAAACTCCGGTTCCTTATATTCAAGCACTTCGACTTTGTCACCTTGGCGGATAATGCCTTCGTTACGCGCTACAAGGTTTTGCCCGAAAAAGACCCCGCCTCGCTCATTGGCACGGAACTGTTGTAGCGTTTTTAGCGGCTCTTTACTCTCGCGGAACGTGCCTCTTTGCGTATTGACCGTTGTAAGAATGCAACGCTCACAAGGCTTAAGTGACTCGAATTCCACCTCACCGATGCGAATTCGTTTCCAAGAATCCTCTTCAAACGGCGTCGTGTCTGCCACTACCAGATTAGTTCGAAACTGATCCATTGAGTGCTGCTCAGAGCTTCGCTTGTTCAACTCATCGAGAGAAGCCTGACTGATGACCAATACCGGATAACCGTCAGCAAAGCTCACATTATGACCAAACTTATCTCGTACTCGATTCGATTGTTCACCACAGAAAAGCAGCTCGACTCGTTGCCCTAAAACACGGGTAAACCAGTCGTCGGCTTCGTCCGTTGTGGTATAGGCGGTAAACGTGTCACTCCAAACCGTTGCAGACGTTTCCTGCATTTTGAAATCTTGATAACGGATTTTAAGCGGCTCCATACCTAAGGAGCTAAACACAACACCATCGGCGAGTATTGCAGATTTCACGGTGACCATTTGTGGGTACTTCCTTGCGGTGATCATCGAGCCATCTGCTTTGGCAAGCATAAATCGGCGGTCAAAGCTCAAGCCTTGCTTTTCTACCCACGCAGACGAGAGAGCAACCCCTCCGACTGATTTAACCGGAAAGACATTTATTTGGGATAAGATGGGTTGTGACATGGCTTTCTTCCTGCAGTGCTTTTATTTGTTGCACTATTGTAAGGAGAAGTCTTAACTAATGTAAGGCATTGACTTAACTAAATCTAACCGTTGCGTTTTTTACAACACGCTGACCAAACGCTGATTGATAAAGTGTGATACAAGACACATAATTCGCCACTCTTTTGACAACAACGACAAATTGACTAGAGGCTTATCATGGATACTAGAAAACTCGTTCTCATTTTACTGTGTATCTTTCTTCCACCTGTCGCGGTGTTCATGGAAAGAGGTTTCAATAAAGACTTCTTCATCAACTTAATTCTGACCTTTTTCTTCTTCCTGCCAGGTACGATTCATGCGCTTTGGTTGACGATGAAATAACTTATCGCGCTCCCACAATCGTAGAAAAGTGAAAAATGGGATGAAATGTGAAGTCAATTCCTCTATCATCCTGTCGCCTAAGCGCAAGCGTTTGCTAACAATGCCAGTGCTTCGTTTAGGCTCCAATCAGACAACTTTTTCAATGGTGGGAGCAATTAATGACAACACTGACTATTACTCGTCCTGACGACTGGCACGTTCACTTACGCGATGGGGATGTTCTTAAAGACACCGTTCGCGATATCAGCCGTTACAACGGTCGCGCACTGATCATGCCAAACACCGTCCCACCTGTTACCAACACTGAAATGGCGTTAGCCTACCGAGATAGAATCCTTAAAGAACAGCACGGCGAGCAATTTGAACCATTAATGTCGCTGTACCTAACCGATAACACCACTCCAGACGAAATTCGTGCCGCAAAAGCAACTGGCAAAATTGTTGCAGCAAAACTTTACCCAGCAGGCGCAACCACCAACTCAGACTCTGGCGTGACCAATGCAAAGAACATCTACCACGTTCTGGAAGCAATGGAAGAAGTCGGCATGCTACTGTTGGTTCATGGCGAAGTCACACATCACGACGTTGACATCTTCGACCGTGAAAAAGAGTTCCTTGATACGGTTCTTGCTCCTATCGTTAATGATTTTCCAAATCTAAAAATTGTTCTGGAACACATCACCACCGCTGACGCAGCTAACTTCGTTAAAAACGCGTCTGATAACGTTGCGGCGACAATCACTGCTCACCACCTACTTTTCAACCGCAACCACATGCTTGTCGGTGGCATTAAGCCACATTTCTACTGTCTGCCAATCCTAAAGCGTAATACCCACCAGCAAGCGCTGATTGAAGCGGCAACAAGCGGCAGTAAGAAGTTCTTCCTAGGTACAGATTCAGCGCCACATGCAAAAGGTGCGAAAGAATCGGCTTGTGGCTGTGCGGGTTCATACACCGCACACGCAGCCGTTGAGCTTTATGCTGAGGTATTCGACAAAGAAGGTAAACTGGAAAACCTGGAAGCATTTGCAAGCTTCAATGGCCCAGACTTCTACGGTATTGCTCGTAACACAGACACAATTACCCTAGAAAAAGCCGCTTGGGATGTGCCAGAAACAATGCCGTTTGGCAATGACATCGTTGTGCCTATCCGCGCGAACGAACAGATTGAATGGCAAGTTAAATAAGCGCTTCGCTTAACTAGCTCAAATAAAAAGGGTCATGGCTTTCTATCAAAAAAAGAAGTCATGACCCTTGTTGTTTTTTGATGATCTTAATTCCCACGCACCTTTTCTATCAATGTCCAGGCACCAACGACAAGCAAACCAGCAACAAACCCAATAAGACCGTTGAGTAAAATCGGTAACACTGCGGTGGCAAAAGAGTGACCACTAAAGTCCATCAGAATTGGCTCTACAAAGTGATGAATGGCTGGCACATTGTGAACAATGATGCCCCCACCAACCAAAAACATCGCTGCTGTGCCCACTATGGTTAGCAATCTCATCAGCTTCGGCGCAAAGGTTACCAGTGCGTTACCGACTTTTGCCATGAAGCCTTTTCCTTTCGCTCGCACCTCAAGGTACAAGCCCAAGTCATCGAGCTTAACTATCCCAGCAACTAAGCCATAAACACCAATGGTCATCACTATCGCAATCAGGCTCACCACAATAACCTGAGTGACAAAACTGGCTTCTGAAACCGTACCTAAAGCAATCACGATGATTTCAGCAGAGAGAATAAAATCCGTTCGAATCGCCCCATTGACTTTCCGTTTCTCGAACTCTTCTACTGACTCTCCTTTATCCAACATCTCTTCTTTGTCTTCATGTGAGTGAGCATGGGGGAAGAGTTTCTCTAGTACTTTCTCTGTGCCTTCAAAGCAGAGGAAGAGACCACCAAGCAGAAGCAATGGCATGATCAACCACGGAATAATGGCGCTAATAAGTAGTGCAGAGGGTACCAAAATCAATTTGTTCTTAAACGATCCCTTGGCAACAGCCCAAACCACAGGTATTTCGCGTTCAGAGGCAACACCTTGTACCTGCTGGGCGTTCAATGCTAAATCATCTCCTAACACACCTGCTGTCTTTTTTGCCGCCACTTTTGACATCACCGCGATGTCATCGAGTACCGTGGCAATATCGTCTAACAGTGTGAGTAAACTTGCTCCAGCCATTTTTTATCTCTTTAAATGCAATTAGTTACATTAAACCTAGTAAAAATTAAAATGTATCACCACAAATATGCTCAGCAAAGTGATTATCTGGCAAAGATTATGATAACGGACGGTATTTTATATTGCTGTCGAGATAAGACACGTCTAGTCTTGTCTTACCTTTGAGTAAACAAAAGAAAAAGTATAGATGAAAAGCGGATACACTTACCCAATTGGTACCCCAGGTCAACCTTGGGGCGCAGCTGAACGTAAAGCCTGGTTAGCCGAACGCAATGTAAAACGCAGCTATCAGGAAGAAGTCGTCAGTAAAATCGACGCACTTCGCGACCGTTTTGATGTCGAGCAATACGGCGCGCTCTCATATGACGAAGATCGTTTCCCACTATTTTGCATCAAAACACGTAACTGGGATTCAGCAAAACCTGTTGTTCTTGTCACCGGTGGTGTGCACGGCTACGAAACCAGTGGTGTACATGGAGCATTAAAATTCGTGGACACAGAAGCGGAGCGTTACGCAGAGCACTTCAATATCGTTGTTGCACCATGCGTGAGCCCTTGGGGTTATGAGGTGATTAACCGTTGGAATCCAAACGCGATTGACCCGAATCGCTCTTTCTACGCAAACAGCCCTGCGGAAGAATCCACGAACCTTATCCAGCTTGTTGCGACACTGGGCGATGTATTGATGCACATTGATCTTCACGAGACGACTGACTCGGATGAAACAGAGTTCCGCCCAGCTTTAGCCGCTCGCGATGGTATTGAATACATCGAAGGTTTGATTCCTGACGGCTTTTACACCGTCGGAGACACTGAGAATCCGCAGCCAGAGTTCCAAAAAGCAGTGATTGAATCGGTAGCGAAAGTGACGCACATTGCCCCTGCGGACGATCAAGGCGAAATCATCGGCTCCCCTGTTGTTCAGTTTGGCGTGATCAACTACCCGATGGTGAAACTGGGATTATGTGGCGGTGTGACTAACTGCCAATATGGTACGACAACTGAAGTCTACCCAGACAGCCCAAAAGTCACTGACGAAGAATGTAATGATGCTCAGGTTGCAGCGGTTGTAGGCGGACTGGATTACGTTCTTTCACAGCTCAAGCCCGCTGTGTAAGCCGCTCATATCTTAATTTCATTCCAATAAGTTACCGCTTCCACTTTCATACAGTGCCCTACTATGAAAGTGGAAGCTTTCCTTTTATCAGTCTAAGAATACAACGCATTATTCAATGCCAGAAAGACACCCAGCGTACGTTCATGGCAGTGCATCGCCTTTATTTTTCTGGCGCTTTCTAGGATACTCTGCACATTATTTTTTAGTTGGAAAACTTCATGCCTCAAGCAAATTCCGTGGTTGTGCTCGACTTTGAAACCACTGGCCTCTCCCCTAACCTTGGTGACCGCGCAATTGAAATTGGAGCAGTAAAATTAGTTGATGGTGAGGTTGTCGATAGTTTTCAGCAGCTCATGAATCCGGGCTTCAGAGTAAGCTCATTCATTGAAAGTTATACTGGCATCACCAATAACATGTTACGCACCGCACCAAGCTGCGATGAGGTGATGGCATCGTTTAGTGAGTTTATTGCCAATGAAAACCTCATCGCTCACAACGCCTCATTCGATAAACGATTTCTCGACGCAGAGCTTGAGAGAGTAAACAAAGGCTATTCAGGTGAGTTCGCTTGTTCGTTACTGGTGGCAAGACGACTGATTCAAGATGCGCCGTCACACAAACTTGGTGAGCTCGTTCGCTACAAAAACATCGAAAACGACGGTGTTTTTCACCGTGCGTTAGCAGATGCACAAATGACAGCCAAACTTTGGCTTCAAATGGTCGAGGAGTTAGAGCAATCAGGAATCAACAAGCCAAGCTTTCAGTTTATGCAAACCGTTAGTAAGACAGCAAAAGGCAAAGTGGACCTGCTACTCGCTAAAAGTAGTATTTAACGCATCTGATTAAATGCATTTTTGGATAACAGAAAAGAATGACATTCGTTCTAAGTAGCCATTGCTTGTAAGTAGCCATTGCTTGTCAAATGAGAAAAGGCATAGGCGGTGACCACCTATGCCTTTAGAGCGAGGTTCAATTAACCGATCAGAGCGGGAATACCCGGAAGCTGACCAACTACAGCAAGTGAGCCAGCACAAACGACAAAGGCAACACCAGGAATCAGGTATTTATCTTTGCCCGATAGCTCGTTGGCGCGCTCATGGTCGCCGATAAGTCCGAGGTTATCCAGCAGCATAGTTATTGCCCAACCAAAGACTGGGTTAACGAATGCACAGGCAAAAATACAGATACCTGCACTGAGTGAATCTTTATGCTTATGTATCATCTGCATACCCGCTTCAAGAAGTGGTAAGAATACACCGACAATCAGCGCTACGCGTAGAACAGGCTCCCACATTGCTAGATCCATCGGGTAACCAATTACTGCTGCCGCAATACACATTAAACCCGTTAACAGCGCGCCGCCTGGAATAGGACGTTTGGCAATTGCCGCCGGAATCATGTACGTACCCCAAGAAGACGCTAGATTACCGCCACCTAATAGTGAGCCAACGCCCTGACGAACAGACGCTCCGACCATAGTGTCGTCGACATCCATTAGTACGCCTTTTGCTTCTTTTGGGTAGTTAAGTTCTTGAAAAACACGATGACCGAGGTAGTCAGGAGACCACATCGCGACGGCTAGTAGAGCAAATGGCGTAACGGCAATAAAGTGCTCCAGGGTTGGCCAGCCTAGTTGCCAGCCGGTATCTTCACCCCACCAGTAGAATGGACTGAAATTAGGCAGGCCCGGCTCCGTGGTAAAAGCAAACTCAGCGCCCATTGCATAAGCGACAATGCCCGCTAGTGCAGAACACAGCGGGATGGCCAACCAACGTTTGTTGATCTTGGCTAAGTAGGCATAAACCAACACCGTTAGACCAATGACCACAAACGAAATGTAACTTTGGTCCGTACTCGCAGCCCACACTTCAGTCTTATTAATCTGTCCGATCAACCCAACTGCGCCGAGGTAAATCAGCAACCCACCTCGAACCCCAATGCCAGTGAGGGTCATGAGTTTAGAACCACCCTTGGTAAAAGCGAGAATTAAACCAAAAGCACATACCATCAAGCCGAGAGCCAGTGGATGGCCCCCTGCTGCTGCAATCATTGGAATCAGCGGTATCATGGGGCCGTGAGTACCGGCTAAGTTTGCGTTCGGGTTTAGGATGGCAGAGAACAGGATAACGAACAGAGCGCCCGCGATAAGCAGTTCGTAACGCACGTTTTCTGCGACAAACTCAGGAGATAAACCGAACTGAGCAGCAAAGGCGGCAACCATAGCGGTTACCATGACCACTTTACCAATGGTTGCGGCTAATGCAGGTACCCAGTCTTCGATTTCAATACTGTAATCACGAGATGGTAAATGAATACCCCAGCGGCGAAAGCTCATGATGGTTAAATCATGGTTTAGAAAGTCTTCTCGGTTTTCAAATTCATGCGGTTTTTTGCGCACATCCCTGTAAAAAGTCTTACTTGTGTCAGACATTTAGTTATCCTTTGTTATGTTTCGAAGTTGAACTATGTCAACCAGAGTTTCGCTTGGTATACAGACCTTCGACCAATACGAGACAACACCCTAAGTGCTACCGAGCACCTTTATTGATTTCATAAACGAAGAAAACATGGATTTACTTCGCTAGTGAAAACAAGAAAACTGAAAAGTATCTTGCCAAACATTCACATCAAACATCGACGCCACACTAAGAAAGAGGTTTGGAGCCAATTTTTGAACTGAACTTATTAAGCATGTATTGCTATCGGTAGGAATATTAGACATTAGTAAAAGAACAACAAAAATCTCACTTATTGCACAAAATTTTAACATCTCATTAGGGCGTGCTGATCTTTCGTGAGTAATTTTCAAACAGAAAGCCAAGGGGGAACGCTCCAAGAGAAGCTATCTAGTGTCTACTGACGCGGAGGCTATTCAGTGTATTTTATTTCAGCCGTCTTGGAATAAACCGCAGGATGACTAAGCCAATGAAAACAAGCAGGATCAGAATGGCAATACGCCAGAAGATATGGTCCAGCACGTTGGTAGATAGCCTTTCCAATTCATTGATATCGCGTTGTAGATGCGAGATTAGCTGCTGTAACTGATTGGCAAGATCGCTGGACGCCTGAATTAGCTCCAGTGGGTTGACTGGAGGTCCTCCTGCTAAATCAGTTGAACTCTCATCAAAGCGCGCTAATAAACGGTCAATATTAATACTCGCTTGGTTGGTTTTGTCAGCCAGGTCCGAAGATGCCTTTACTAACTCTAGTGTCGCAGGCAACATCTGTTCTGCTTTATTGCTACTGTTTGAAACTGACTCAAAGATCTGTTCCCGTTCATAGGCAATGTATTCAAAAAGTTGGTTGAGCGCGAGCTCACGCTCTTTCTGGATGTCTTCAACAAGCTTATTTTCTAGTTCAGCGAGTGAGGTCGGATACGAAGCCAATGTCGATTGGAGTTCTTCAAACCTCTCTTTCGCTTCATCGTATCGAGCTAGCATCTCCTGAATCTCGGGAGAAGCAAGTATACGGTAAGCCGATAGTTCTACCTGCTCGCCTGCAATATAAGTCAAGCGACTGGAATACCACATTGCACGTTCGCCAAACAGCAATGCTCTATCAACGGTGCTCACAGCAGAATCGATCTCTTCGAGTAAACCTTTGGCTTCTTGTCGGTGCCGATGCTGAGGTATCCAACGAGCATCTGTGAAGGAGTCAAATCGGGTTAGCTCAACGACTAGCCTATCCGGATTTTCTTCGAGCCAAACATCTATCAAGTCACGAAGTACCTGTTGCTGCGAAGGTGTCAACAGCCGAGAGGAGCGCTGCCAAAGGCGATCTTCTGTTTTCTTTAATTGATTTAAAGCATCCTGAGCTCTTTCGGCTCCCCATATGTTGGGTATCCAATAATTCTCGAAAGTTGAGCGTTGTAATGTTGATAACACAAGGAGATCGAGTAACGCGATATCAGGGCTTCGTCCTGCAGCTATTTCTGTTGCAGCCCCTAAACTGTTACGCATAAAGGATTGAACTAACACTCGTTCGTGACTATTTTCAGTTTTTGGTCGTAAGTGCAGGAAGGCAACTTCAGAAACAGAAGCGATGTAATCATCGGCCATCGACATGATTAACGATTGTAGTGCTAATTCATCCATTGCCAGTTGATTGGTGGCTTCAGCCTTTGTGAGATGCATTCCTGGGCTCGACATAACTAAGTCTTCAGGGATAATCGCACAGCTTGTTAATAGGAATAGGATGGATGAACTTAATAACAGTTTTAAGGACATGAATTGTCTTAGTAACATCCGCTGTCTCGTTTTATAGAGTTGAACATTTATCTAAGTACATTTACCTACAGCAGATGCTTATTAATTCTACTCAGCTATTAGAGTAAACATCATTTGGCAAAGAACATAAGGTTAACTTAAGTATTAGTTTCAACTGTTTTGAAAAGCCAGAAATTAGCGCTGTCTGTACAATCTCATCAGATTAGTCCGTTAGGAAACATGGTCGTTTTAGCGGTGAAAGTAGCTCAAGCTCTTTTAAGAAGAAAAAAGCTCTTATACACATTTGCCACCCACTTTTTGTATAACCAGTTTATCTTTTCATTTTTATAGTAATACCCTTCATCGTTCCTCAAAAGTAAACGCTACTGGTTTCACCAGACTAAGTGACTTACTATTCCAAATACTATTAAAGGTTTGTGGATCACTCATGAGCAGTAAAAATAACAAAAACCTCAGCATTCTTCTTAAGCTAAACACCTTTGTTTCTCCTTATAAGTGGCGAGTTACCGCAGCCTTGATCGCACTAGTCGCGACCGCAAGCCTGACGCTATCGGTGGGCTATGGAGTGCGGATGCTGATCGACCAAGGGTTTGCTCAACAATCATTGCAAGAACTAACGAGTGCGATTCAATTTATTGTCGGTGTCACTCTGTGTATTGCTATCGGTACTTTCTTTCGCTTCTATCTTGTTTCATCAGTAGGTGAACGCGTTAGCGCTGATATTCGCCTCGCGGTGTTTAACCATGTTATTTCTCTGCACCCGAGTTATTTTGAGACCAACAGCAGTGGCGATATTATGTCGCGCCTCACCACTGACACGACTTTGCTGCAGAGCATTATCGGATCCTCATTTTCGATGGCCATGCGCAGTGCGTTAATGTGTATTGGCGCGATCATTATGTTGTTTGCGACCAACTTTAAACTCACTCTGATTGTACTGGCTTCTGTGCCCTTCGTTTTGGTGCCTATTTTGGTCTATGGGCGACGAGTGCGTGCACTATCCCGCCAAAGCCAAGACTCCATGGCAGATGTGGGCAGCTATGCAGGAGAAGCGATAGAGCATATTAAAACAGTACAAAGCTTTAGCTCAGAACAACATGAGAAAGCCGCCTTTGCCGTGGAGGTGGAAAAAGCATTTGAGGTCGGTAGACAGCGAGTGAAACAACGCGCGATTTTAATATCGGGTGTTATTGTTATCGTGTTTAGCGCGATTGCCGGCATGCTTTGGGTAGGTGGCAGCGATGTCATCCACGGTAAAATGTCAGCCGGTGACCTAGCAGCATTTGTGTTTTATGCCATTATGGTCGCATCCTCTACAGCAACCATTTCTGAAGTACTTGGCGAGCTACAAAGGGCCGCTGGTGCCACTGAAAGGTTGATTGAGATTCTCCAAGTTGCAAGCGATATTAGTGCGCCAGACCATGCTTTACCAATAAGCACAACCTTCTCAGCAGAGGTGGCATTTAGCTCGGTTAATTTCAACTATCCGTCTCGCCCCGACCAACCGGCCATTAAGGAATTAAATCTCACCGCAGAGCAAGGTAAAGTATTGGCGTTGGTTGGTCCGTCAGGTGCTGGTAAAACGACACTCTTCGAACTACTACAACGTTTTTACGACCCACAACAAGGTCAGGTTCTGTTTGGAGGCGTGGACATTCGCCAGTTTGACCCGAAAGAGCTTCGTCAGCAAATGGCACTCGTTCCTCAGCAACCCGCTTTATTTAGCCACGACGTATTCCACAATATTCGCTACGGCAACCCAGAGGCAACGGACGAACAAGTTATCGAAGCGGCGAAAAAAGCCCATGCACATGAGTTTATTGAAAAGCTGCCTGAAGGCTATCGCAGCTTTTTAGGCGAGCGCGGCGTAAGGCTATCAGGAGGGCAAAAACAGCGAATTGCGATTGCGCGTGCCATTCTTAAAGATCCAAAAATCCTACTGCTTGATGAAGCCACCAGTGCCCTCGATAGCGAAAGTGAACATCATGTTCAGCAAGCGCTTGAGGCGCTAATGAAAGGCCGTACCACACTGATCATTGCTCATCGTTTATCGACCATCCAACATGCAGATAAGATAGCGGTTTTAGACAATGGCGCACTGGTCGATATTGGTAACCACCAATCATTGATGCAAAGCTGTGAGCTCTATCAGCGACTGGTGGCGTTGCAGTTTAAGCACTTGGAATGAACACGTAGTTAAACTCGCTATCAGTCGTGGGATTAAAGTGCATCACGTAAGTGTTGTTCACAGGAGAATGCTATGACGACTGACAAGACATGAAGTTATTTAGATAATTTATGTTTTTCTGTGGCTAAAACCATATGGTTCCATCCATAATTGGTGTGGCTAGGACCATAAAGTGACATTTATGGTAACCATAAGGTGTCATTTACTAAAAATCGGCAACGCCTTAGCAGTTTGAATATGAGAAACATTCTCACAGCTTTGCATGTCTATCATGCTAAATCATTTTTATGCTATTTGACTGTCTTGACGCTATTAACCTCACTCAAATTTATCAAAGTTGTTTAGCATTTCCTGAGTTGAAATCTGATCACCCATACGTCCACGATTCACATATTGATGTTTAAAGCTAACCGCACCTTTGGAACGAACTAATAATTCAAAATCTCTGATGAAACTGTCTTCAAACTTGCTGTTAAAGGTATTGAATAGGACAACATTTTTACCTGTGAAATCGCTATTTTTAGCAAACTGCCATATTGGTGGCGCTGGGCTGTATAACCAGATAGGCGAGCCTAAATAAATTGTTTCATAAGTTGATAGGTCAATAGTTTCAGGACTGATATCAGCAATTTTGTTGCGGGCATCCTTTAACGCACTTATCCACCCAGGAATTCCAAGATCATAGTCTTCCGCTGTAATCTCGTAGAGGTGTCCATTCCTTTTATCTGCTATATGGTTTGCGAGCACACCAGTGCTCCCAGAGCGAGAGAACACAACTACAGCAACTTTTGATTGAGTCGCTACAGGGAGAGAGCCGACTTGCCTTAATGACTTATTCTTTGAAAACTGCGAGCTTTCAACTCGCGTCACCACAAAAGCAACAGTTAAGGCCACTATAATAGCGAATACTGCAATTATAATTATCCATCGTGTCATATTTACTGACTTACCCACTTCAAACTAAATCTTACGGTGTTAAAAAGAAGCGCTTTGTAACCATACAAAACGCTTCGAACTGCTTAGATTACTTTAGGTGTGTTCTAAGGAATGCAGAAACCTTGTCCATTGCCATACTTACCGCTTCGGGATGGTCATACAGTTCATAGTGAGACCAGTTTTCCAAATTAACCAGTTGGCGGTCTTTTGATTGAACAGAGCGACCATAAATTTCCTGTCCATCACGATAAGCACCAAACGCCCCTACTTTTTGGCCGACCACGGCCATAACAGGCTGAGTCAATAACGTTTCTGCGAATGCAAAGGCATCCCAGCTTAGCGTTTTCTGTGCATGTGAGAACAACATACGTGTTGCTCCACCTTCGGTTTGTCCACGTGGCGTTTTATAGTATTCGGTAGCTTCGAACACGTCTCGTTCTGTTAATCCATTTTCTTTTGCAAATTCAACACTTGGAGGAAGAAGTTCATTGATTTGCAATTCTGAGCCACGCGCTTCGGCTGTTCGCTGTGCAGCCATAGCTTCCAGGTTGGCGATAGGGTCGTACATACTAAAACCTTCACGGAACAAGCGGCCTAAGTTGACAGGCGTAATACCTACGACAGCTTTCAAGCGCTTTTCGGTTAGGGCTGAATTGATGATGTAACCACCACCGCCGCAGATACCTAGTCCACCAATTCTATTCTCATCGACATAAGGTAAAGTCACTGCATAGTCGATAACGCGACTGATATCTTCAACACGTTGACTTGGATCTTCTACGTAACGAGGCAATCCCCCCGATTCTCCTTGGAAGCTCGCATCAAATGCGATCACGACATAACCTAACTCAGCAAGAGCCTTACCATAGACAGCGCTGGATGTTTGTTCTTTACAGCTACCAAAAGGATGAACGCTTATCATTGTTGGGTAGCGTTTTGATTCATTAAAGCCTTCTGGGAATAAAACTAATGCAGACATATCCCAAGCCATATCAGCATTTCTGAAAGTGATTTTTTGCATGTTCATAATCCATACCTTGAGAGTAAAAAGCCTTGAGAGTAGAAAGGCTCAAAGCTATTGAGCCTTTCATTGGGGAATATTAAAGAGTGCGTTGGAAGAAAGATGCGAGTTGGGATACTGCGTCATCGACGTATTCGGCAACATCATAAAGCGACATATGGTTTGCACCATCAATGATATACAAGGTTTTATCTAAACTCGCAGCTCGATCCATCAGGTCATCACTCATCCACTTACTGCCTGCGTCACTACCAACGACAGCAAGGATTGGTTGAGTCAAAAATGCTTCCGCTTTGTGGTACGCATCGTAAGTAATGATCTGGTTTAAGTTACGGGTTAGAGCAAAACCCGGAGCATTTGGATGTTCACAACGTGGTGTGTGGTAATATTCCCATGCTTCTCGCAGTTCTGCGTTTGGTGCATCTTCTTCACGCATCGGAGCTAGAGGAATGATTGCGAATTCAGAGCCATTAGCGTCAGTTGTACGTGCATTCGACCCAAACTCTAAGTAACCAAGGGCGTCAGCATCGTTAACCGAATTGTCCCAACCATTACGGAACATTTGGCCGATATTTACTGCGCTAACCATACCCAGCGCCTTAATACGACGGTCATTAATAGCAGCGTTTGCGCTGTAACCCGCACCGGCACAAATACCCATCACGCCAATTTTGTCGTTATCGACGTACTCTAGAGTTGTTAGGTAGTCGACGACTGCACTCACGTCTTCAGTACTTATATAAGGGTTTTCCATTTGACGAGGTTGACCCGTGCTTTCTCCTTGGTATGAACGGTCAAAAGCAATAGCGATTAAGCCGTTTTCCGCAAGTTTACTCGCGTATAAGCCTGCGGTTTGCTCTTTCACGCCGCCACCTGGGTGCGAAACAACAACGGCTGCATATTGTTTACTTGCGTCAAAATCTTTAGGGAAGTTGATAACCGCCGAAATCTCGATACCTTGACCGTTTAGATTTTTGAAAGTGACTTTAGACATAGCGACATTCTCCGTTAGAGGTTAACTGTTCATCTCAGGCTGACCTAAGCTTCGATGTAATATTAGCCAACAGACTGTTTCGGATAAATATCGTTTTACCTACATGACTGTTTAGTTATACTTAACAAATGCGAATAGAACCTTCTTTACTTTCATCACTGACATGGTTTGCACATATTGCTCGCCATCGCAGTTTCACTAAAGCGGCCTCAGAAATGGGGATAACCCGTGCCGCCTTATCACAACACCTGAAAGCGTTAGAACAACAGCTACAAGTTCGGTTAATTAATCGAACAACCAGAAGCATGTCGTTGACGGAAGAAGGCCAACGTCTGCTTGATATTTTGCAGCCGTCGTTGACTAGCATTGAACAAGTCGTTAATGAGCTGAACGAATCCCATCTAGAACCTTCTGGATTAATTCGTATAAGCGTTTCGAGAACCGCAGCTCGGCTTCTTATTGAACCTCACCTTGGCGAGTTCCTCACTCTCTATCCAAAAATACGCTTAGAGTTAATCATGGATGATGGATTCTCTAACATCGTTGCAGAAGGCGTTGATGCTGGCATTCGCTTAGGAATAAGCTTGGATGAACATATGGTCGCGGTTCCTATTACCCCACCGTTAACAACGGCAATAGTGGGCTCTCCTGAATACTTTAAGCGAAATGGACTACCTCAGACTCCTGATGATTTAGAAGATCACAATTGCCTTGCTTATCGTTTTACCTCGAGCGGAACAATCGACCATTGGTCGCTAACCTCTCCTGATGTTGAAAAACACACCGTCGTTTTCGAGCCTAAAGGCAATGCTATTTTTAATGATGACTATAGTATGTTAAAGGCCGCTATACAGGGTGTGGGTTTAGTGAAACATATTGATTTGTGGGTGGAAAAGCACATAAGTGAAGGAAGGCTAGCTCGAGTTCTAGCACCTTGGTGTAAAGAGTTTCCGGGGTTTTATTTATACATACCTTCACGAGAGAACATGCCTAAAAAAATCCGCGTGTTAATGGATTTTTTAATCGAAAAGCGTGAACTTCTGAAACCCAAAGAGTAGTTATCAGATTACTTTAAAGGCTCTTCTCCGCTTTCATGAGTCAAACAACATCAATGAACCTATCATAATCACATGATTTATAATGCTTATTTTTATTATAAGTTTGTAGTGTATTTTGTCGTCTTTGTATTCCTCGTTGTTTTGCTTTAAAGGTCAGTGTGTCGAATCTTGTTCAATAGAAGAAGTGTCCCAATCAGTTTTCGTTCGTTGCCGTCGAGACCGAAGATATAAGGTCAAAGATCCAATCACAGGTGCAACCTGCACCGTAGACCACTATGTCAAAAGACGACTTCAGGATCTGCCTGTTAGCGGACGGCCATGCACGATAGAAGTTGAACTGGCTAAAACCAGAGATAAAGACGGAAGACGGCTAATTGAAGATACTGACTATGTCTCTAAAGGAGGTCGCTATACCGCTCGCTTTTGCAAGTTTATCAGTGGATTATGCCGCCACATGAGCATACATGCCGTGTCTCAGCATTTAGGTATTCGGTGGGAAACAGTCAAAAACATCGATAGAGAATACTTGCGTTCAAGCCTGCCAGCTTTAGAACCCGAGAAACTAAAGAACTTACTCCACATTGGCGTTGATGAAGTAGCTAGAGCTAAACGACACGATTATATGACCGTCGTTTACGACCTTGTTTCTGGTCATTTAATTTGGGTAGAACATGGACGAAAAGCAGAAGTCCTTATCTCATTTTTCGAGCAACTATCAGAGGAAACAAAGGCTGGAATTAAAGCGGTATCAATGGATATGGGGCAAGCTTACCAATCAGCGGTAAGAAAAATGTTACCTCATGCAGACATCGTTTTTGACCGATTCCATGTGATGCAAAACTACTGCATTTTAATCAGAAAAGAGAGAGCGAAAGCTTTTAGGATTGGCTCGCACGATGAGAAAAGGATGCTTAAAGGCACACTCTTCCTCCTACTGAAAAATGCACAGAAATTGGATGACAAGCAGTCTGACAGACTCGACGATTTACTTGAGAGTAACAAGACGTTGTGCGTGATTTATATGCTAAAAGAGCAGCTACAAGCGATATGGGATGAGCCTTGTTACGAGACCATGACAGCCGCTCTTGAAGCTTGGTGCCGTCTAGCAAAGTCAACTCGGATAATGTCACTAAGCAGCTTTGCAGACTCAATATTAGAAAGAAAAGTAGGTATCTGTAACTACGCAAAATACAAGCTGACCAACGCTCGGGTTGAGGCTGGCAATGTATCTATAGGGTTACTCAGACGAAGAGCCAGAGGAGTAAGAGATACAGATTATTTTAAGTTGAAGATCAGACAAACATCGGTTCCTGATACCCACTCAACTTTTTACCCAAATATCAAGCTCACCTAAGCGGAGAAGAACCCTTTAAATAGGGAAAGCGCGGAGACTGATAGAACAAAATACCATTAACAAAACTCATAACGGGACACGAACGTGCCACAACATATCGGTCTGACACCCCTTTGGTGATTTTCCACCAAAATCTCTATTTGTGGTAAGTTGGGGTAAATCGTTTCTAGCTGATTATAAAAAGCACCTTGAAGCTTAAATAATTGTTATATAAATCATTCTCCGATAGTGACCCCAAGCTTGCTGAGACGTTCTAAACTTTGGATAAAGCTTTCCGATGATAGTTCGAAGGTAGACCAACCTTCGATTACCCTCAATTAATTGGTATGCCTGCTATAACAAACGATTCTTATATTGCTCCGGTGTCATGCCGGAGTATTTCTTAAACATTGCAATAAAAGGGCTCGCCTGATTGTAACCTAGGGTCAATGCGACTTCTTTTACCGTTTGTCCCTTGCGTAGCAGCTCCATAGAATGCAGGTAGCGGACACGTAATCGCCATTCTGTAAAACTCATCCCTAGTTCACTCTGGCAATGACGCGCTAGCGTTCTCTCGGTGGTGTGCACCTTTACGGCCCACTCTGCCAAACTGATTTCATCCGTGGGAGATTCTTCTACCGCTTTAAGGATAGGTTCCAGATACTTGTTATCGGTAGTCGGTAAGAAATGGTGCTCCACTTCTTGTTTTGCCAGTTGATCGAGCAGTACCTGCACTAGACGTTTGTCTTCATCACTATGCGCGACATTGATATCTCGTTGGCGAAAATCCTCAATAATCGCAGCTATGACTGGCGTAACCTTAATCAAACTGGTTTTGGTCGGAAAATGTGCCGTCAATTCAGGAGAAATATTTAGCGAGCAATACTCGATCGGCTTTCTGTTATAACTGGTATGACGAATTCCCGCAGGCACCCAGATAGCCAAATGAGGTGGTGCTAAAAAGCGAGTGTCTTCTGCATCAATTTCCAAGATGCCACCACTGATCAACTGTACCTGCCCCCAGGGATGGCTGTGAATTCGAGTCTCTGTATTCGACAAAAACGCTTCGAAATTCATAAATACATCGGATGGTGCCCTATCAATTGATAATGAAGGGTGGAGGTTTCGCGAACTCTTTTTCAAAATTGTCTTCCTATCGCTCACTATGTCTTTTAGGAGATACTTTTCATTATAAAGACCTGCCAGACTATCGTCATCAATTATTGTGCGATAGGATTTTTATGGTTTATTTACTTCCGTTTTTTACCGTCATGATTTGGGGTGGGAATGCTATCGTCAACAAAATGGCAGCCAGCGCAATTGAACCGAGTGCAATGAGTTTCTACCGCTGGTTTATCGCATTGCTGATACTGACACCGTTTTGTCTGCCAGCTGTGATTAAGCAGCGTCACGTTATTCGCCCTTATCTCAGTAAATTGGCTTGTCTCGCTATGCTCGGTATGGTTTTAAATCAATCACTGGGTTATTACGCTGGTTTAACGACCACGGCTTCTAACATGGCACTGATTACGTCATTGGTTCCGCTTATTAGCGTCTTTCTGAGTGTGCCTCTGTTAGGTAAGTCGATTTCTAAATTGAGTATCGTTGGCGGCTTAATTTCATTGTTAGGGTTAGCCTTTATGCTTGGCCACGGAGACATCACCTATTTCTTACATCAGGACATGACTCAAGGTGACAGTTTGATGTTACTTGCCGCCTTGGTTTACGCAACTTACTGCGTGCTACTTAAACGCTGGAAGATGCCATTTAACAGCCTGACTTTGGTTTACATGCAAGGATTTTTCTCAGTGATCATGCTGGCACCACTGTGGTTGACCAGTGATCATCTTCTCCCTAGCCAAGAAGCATTCCCGATGATTGCTTACGCAGGCATTGCAGCCTCAATTTTCGCTCCACTAATGTGGGTGAAAGCAATAGATTTAATCGGTGCTGACTCCAGCGCCATGTTCATGAATTTAATGCCTGTGGTCGCAGTGGCGTTAGCATCGACATTACTAGGCGAAGAAGTTCATCTCTACCATATTGTTGGCGGCTTATTTGTTATTTCCGGTGTTATTCTCTCGCAGATCAAAGTGCGCCGTAAAAACAGCAAACACACCCAAGAGTTGTCTTCAGCGACCATTTCATAAACGAATTAGATTGTAGAGAAGTTCGTGCTGAACTGAGGGAGTAGCATTTAACCTTCGACGCGTAATAACAGAAGCGCCTAAAAGGGCTCTTTGATTCATCCTATCGCTAACATTGCAGCACAAACTTGAATGAATTGGACCATTATACACAGACTAATAAGAACGAGATTCGATAGCGCTCAACCACGGTTCTGGTGGGCGCTATGTTTGGGCACAAAAAGATGTGCTTTTCGGAAAACATAAACCTGATCGCAATCTAACAATATACTAAAAAACCTATTAAATTTAATAACATCTTTGTACTATGCCCCTACTGTCATAATCTATTTTTTAAAGTTTTAGAGGCTAGCGTTTGTCGCCACGAAATACGCCTAAATTTTCTCGGTTAACACCCCATAAATTAACCACCCGCTATGCTGCACTTGGCCTCTTTTTGGTCTCCTTATTCATTTTGCTCTTCGACAGCTATCACGAGCAGAAATCAACTATCCTTAACAACTATTCCACAACGTTTGAATCCAAAGTTCAGTCGAGTATTGGTGTATATCGCAAGTTTTCTCACTATGTCTTTAAACAAATCGAGAGAGATAAGGAAATCGTCCCTTTATTCGCGGCTGCAGCTTATTCTGGTGAAGAAGTTAGGAACAAAAACAGACAGAAGATCTACCAGTTGTTGAAAAAAGACTACGCCTTGTTAAAGGAGTACAATTTTAGGCAACTGCATTTTCACTTCAAAAATGGCGACAGTTTCCTAAGAGTTCATAAACCAGAAAAGTTTGGCGATAACCTATTCTCCATAAGAGAATCCGTCAGATTAGCGAATGTCGAAGAACGCTTTGTCGAAGGCTTCGAAGAAGGCCGGATATTTAATGGTTACCGATTCGTGTACCCGGTTGTCGATCACGATAAACAAGTTGGTACATTAGAAGTGTCTCTTTCCATGGGTAGCATCGTCGACTTACTGTTTGAATTGTACCCCGATGATGATTTCCATTTTATCATCAACAAATCGACCGTAGAGTCTAAGCTCTTCGACGACATGGCATACAATTATCTAAACAGCTTTTTATCCGATAACTACTATTTTGATAAAGCCGTATTCGAACAACATTTACCGAAAATAAAATACAGAGATTTGTTAGACAACGCGGACACGCTTAAAAAGTCTTTAAGCTCACTAACCCTAGACGAACATAGCTTCTCCCACGATATTACTATCGGTGACAATACATACATACTGAGCTTTTTATCCATTAAAAATATCAAGGGTGAACATGTTGCGTACTTAATCTCCAGTACGCAAGACGCGAGGCTGAAAGAGCTTTGCAATAACTATCTGATATACCTATTACTTATCTTGTTGGTTTCTGCCGTGACCGCTTGGAGCATATTCGCTAGCCACAGACATAATCAAAGGCTCACTACTGCTTCGAATACCGACTTTCTTACTCAAGTATTCAACCGCAACAAGTTCACCGAGCACTTACAATATGAATTTGTACAGGGTAAAAACCTCACCTCTACTTTTAGCATCATCCTGTTTGATGTTGACCATTTCAAATCCATTAATGATCAGTTTGGGCATAATGTCGGTGATGTCTACCTCAAAGAATTGAGTGAGCTTGTGTCAAATCGAATAAGGCATTGTGATATTTTGGCACGATGGGGGGGCGAAGAGTTCATTATTCTACTGCCCAACACATCGGAAGATAACGGGGTGAAAGTGGCTGAGTCGATACGAAAAGAAACAGAGTCATTCCTATTCAGTCCGGGTCAACCACTTACAATCAGTCTGGGTGTGGCCGAATTACATCCAAGTGATAAGAACATAGATAGCATTGTAGACAGAGCAGATGAAGCGCTTTATACATCTAAAAGGCAGGGGCGAAATCAAACAACAAAATGGTCTGAGATTAAGTAGTAGGACGTTTTTTGAGAGTTAAAAACCTCCCGCTGAATATTTGATATTTATCAAACAGAGCAGTAATTTTTCCTGAAAATTCGCACGCCCGAATTACACTTATAGTGATGTTAGGAAAGAGTGAATTAGGAGGCACTTATGAGCTTGGTT
Organism: Allocatenococcus thiocycli; assembly: GCF_921292965.1. Lineage (NCBI taxonomy): Bacteria > Pseudomonadati > Pseudomonadota > Gammaproteobacteria > Vibrionales > Vibrionaceae > Allocatenococcus > Allocatenococcus thiocycli. The sequence continues at coordinate 142,614 of NZ_CAKLCK010000047.1, read as the reverse complement.
CCTCGTGATAGCTGGGCAGATTTCTCCCGGTTCATTGACAATTCATTTCCTGCATTGAGGACACGATTCGAAGAAGGGTCTTTTTCACCACGAGTTGATATCGTCGAGAAAGACCAAGCTTTCGAAGTCACTGCCGATTTGCCGGGAGTGAAAAAAGAAGATATCAAACTTAGCTGCCAGCAAGGTGTGTTATCCATCGAAGCCAGTATCGAAACTAAAAAAGAGACAGAAAAAGAAGGTAAAGTAGTCCACAGTGAACGCTACAGTGGCAAAATGTCTCGAAGTTTTACGCTCGGTAACAACATTAATGTCGAAGAAATTAGCGCTGATTTTTCCGACGGTGTTTTGACTGTCGTGGTACCTAAACTAGCCGGACACAGCGAAGAAGAACACAAGATTCCAATTCGCTAGCTAAGAGTAAACAAAATGCCCTCCTTTAACAGGAGGGCATTTTTCAAACATGCAGTTCAATATAAAAACGCTGTATCTACGCGGCAATGTGTATTTGTTCATCAAGCCAGTCAAAGATCACCGATGTAACGTGGGGTAAATTGCTTCCCCCTATTGTCCAGTGACATACCTCTGGTAATTCGACCAGAGTAGCCTGTTTCCCATACTTTTTCTCGATAGCGCGTTGCACCTTGATAGGCGTAATACGATCTGCGGTTCCGCCCAATACCAGTATTGGACACGTCACCTGCTTTGCATCAACCCGTGAAAAACCACTTTTGAAAAAGCCACCAACGCCAATCTGAAACGTTGCCATGCCCGACTCAAAGGTCATATTGTCCAGGATTTGCTCTTGAACAGAGTCACTTTGAGAATTAGCAATGCCATAGCGGACATTACTCTCGCCAACTTCCGTGACTTTACGCCAAAGTGGAAATGACAATAAGTTGAGCCCAAATGTACGAATAACCGACCAACTCCAACTATTAATGCCACCAGGAGCGGCAGATGAGAGCAGCACTAATTTACTGACTGGCACCCTAGCCGCCACTAATTGTGCTAACAATCCTCCCATTGAATGCCCAACCAAAATAGGGGCAAGATCGTGCGACTTAACTCTGGCAACGATGAAATCCACGTAGTCTTGTAATGTAGTCGTAGCAAGTCGGCTTTTATCCGCTTGACTGTATTCGAGCTTGTTCTTGTGCTCAGGAAGACAAAGAGAATCCACCTCATAACCTTGCGCTACAAAAGCCTGCTGTACTTCTGATAAGGTTTCTCCCATACTCCACATTCCGGGAATAAGTACCACTGGCGGCTTAGTGCTATCAGGTATTTTCATATTCAAGTCCTTCACTTAAGGTAAGTCGTCTTATGCTGTCGCTTCAACTTCCTGAACCATTGCTTTATCTTGATTTACAGCAGGAGAAAACTGTAAAACGCCATCTTCGATAGGATCTTCAGTCAACGCTTTTTTGTCTTTTCCATAGTGCATAGTGACAACCCAAGGCCCTTCTTTTCCTTGTCTCGGCATTCTTTCTTTGGCCCGCTCCATATAACCCGGCGCAAAGCCATCTAGCATGCTGACACCCGTGTTGGCATTATCGTTGTCCACAGGTCGAACAGCGGCAAAACCATGTTGTTCCATATGACTAAACAAGTGACACAAATAACGTCCGCCGATATCCGCTTTTAACGTCCATGGCGCATTAGTATAGCCAAATATCCAACCATAATTTGGCACCCCTTCAATCATGATCCCTTTATATATCATGCGATTCGGAACGTTGATTGGCTCGCCATTTAGCAAAAACTCCATGCCCCCCATTAACTGGATATCCAAACCTGTTGCGGTCACAATCACATCAGCCTCTAGGTACTGTCCAGATTTCAGCTTAATGCCTTTTTCCGTAAAGTGTTCGATATGATCAGTGACGATATTCGCCTTACCTGAACGCAAGGTTTTGAAAAAATCACCGCCTGGCGCTGCACACAAGCGCTGCTCCCATGGGTTGTAATTCGGCGTGAAGTGACTCATATCAAATTCTGGACCAACTTGCTTACGAACATGCGATAGCAACACTTTACGCATTCTTTCTGGCCATTTTCTACACGCCAGATACATACCTCGTTGCATGAGAATGTTGCGTTTTCTGATCAGATTGAACACCCACTTTTTCGGTAAAAAACGATTAAGGAAAACAGAAATTTTATCCGTATTCGGAACCGCCATAATGTAGCTTGGCGAGCGCTGGAGCATAGTCACACCAGCAGCTTTTTCCGCCATACTCGGCAAAAGTGTTATGGCTGTTGCACCACTACCAATGACGACCACTTTCTTGTTCGAATAATCAAAATCCTCAGGCCAAAACTGAGGATGAACCATATCGCCCTTAAACGATTCCTCTCCTTCAAAATGTGGTCGATGCCCTTTATCAAAATTGTAGTAGCCAGCGCAGTTGATCAAAAACGAGCAAGTAAATGTTCTTTCCTCACCTGACGACTCGTGCGTAGCGGTCACAGTCCATCGCTGTTTAGCGTCAGACCAGTCTGCACAAGTGATTGCCAAACCGTATTGCACCTTGTCGTCAAAGCCAAACTCTTCAGCCGTTTCCGCAACATACTCCCGGATGCTTGTTCCTTCTGCCAGAACTTTATCGGAATACCAAGGTTTAAAGTCAAACCCGAAACTCGCCATATCTGAATCAGAACGAATTCCTGGGTAGCGAAATAAATCCCAGGTACCTCCCATTCGTTCCCTTCTTTCTAAAATCGCCAATGTTTTATCAGGGTGCTCAGAGGCTAGGTGGCAAGCTGTTCCAATCCCTGAAAGTCCGGCTCCGATGATGATAGTGTCGTAGTGCGCAGCGGTCATAACGTTTTCCTTTTGTCGTTATTATTGACTAAACATTGCTCAATATTTCAGAAAGTAAGGCAAACAATATTGATGAATGACGACTATTTTTTGATAAAACACGACAATGTTACTAAAATGTTAATTCCATATTTTTAACTGAACTGTATCAGCGATAGAATGGAAAAATAGAGACAAGGGAGTCATGGTGCATATTCTAATTAGAGCGACAAACCTTCGCGGATACGATAATCTCACGCAATCTTTGGGTGGAGATCCTCTCTATCTGCTGTCGAAATATCACATCCCTAGTGCAGACAAACGGGATGAGGATTCCTTCCTCATCTTTCGTAATATGATTGCTTTGCTGGAAGACACGGTAACCGCTCTCGATTGCCCGGACTTCGGCCTGAGACTCGCTGAATATCAGGGTATGGGCATTCTTGGCCCGATTTCGGTGATTGCACGCAGTTCGGCGACGGTTGGTGATGCACTGGAAAATATTTCCAATTATTTACACCTGCATTGTTCAGCATTAACGACAAAACAAATCGTTCAAACAAAGGGACAAGCCCGAACAATAAAGTTGGAATACTGCGTGCAGGGTCGTGGCATTGACTACTCTGTACAGTGCTATGAGCTGGGATTGGCGAATGCGATGCAGGTGATTAAGTTATTATGCGGAAACGACTTTAAACCCATCTCTGCGCACTTTATGCACTCTCGGCTGGGAGATGAGGCGTCGTATCAAAACGTATTTGGCTGTCCAGTCGAGTTTAATCAGAACTGGTGCGGATTTATTCTCCCAGAGTCGGCGTTCGCGACTCCGCTATCCAGCGAAGATGAGCAAACCTGTAAACTGGCAAGGCACTACCTGGAATCACAACCCATTCCCTTTGCCAGTTCCGTTTCTGATGATGTAAGAAGACTCATTAGAGGTCTCCTTCCCACAGGCCAATGTAGCAGTGAAAACATCGCTTCTCACCTTTCTATGCACAAGCGAACACTGCAACGAAAACTCGCCCAAGAGAGTACTACCTACGAGCAAATATTAGTGAGTGAGCGGCAAGTTATCGTGACCAAGTATTTGAAAGATCCAAACCTAAAGTTAAGTCAGATCAGTGGACTACTAGGCTACTCAGAACAAGCCACATTTAACCGCGCCTGTCGGGTTTGGTTTGGAGTCACTCCGCGAGCTTACCGAGCCCAGCTTCTGGAAGAGCTTGATTTTAAATAGCTATCCGAACATAAAAGAAAAGTCATCCAACTCATGCGTTGGATGACTTGGTATTTGTTTTGGCTAAACTAAGTCTCTAATTAGTCTCAGCCTCTGCACTTGCAGTCGCACTGGCCGAAGCTTGAGAACAGTCTAAAGCAAGGCTACCACCTCCCACGACTTCCAATAAATCTTCGGTACCAGGTAGATTCTCATAATGAACCATCATATTCATGTTAACGGAAGAACCACCTAAAGCGCTTGCAGAAGAGGTAGCGGCAGCTTGCGCATACGAAATGATCTCTTGAGTGGCATCTGCTATTTGTTGCGCGACATCAGCCGCAGAGTCAAAAGCGGTCACAATGGGTAACGAACCTGTCCCTAAAACAGGTAAGTCCCATTCAAACGTAAGCTTGCCAGCGGCCTGCGCTTGAGCTGATGCTTCTGCCATGGCGTAAACGAATGATGTTGCCATCGCGTCAGCGTATACTTGCGCAAGAGCTGAAGTCTGAACATTGAATACAGTACCGCTTGCAACACCCAGTTGTGTTGTAAACTCTTCGATATTGGCTCCTTGTACATAGAATGAAGATCCACTCGACGATATACCTCCGCCAGTTGCACTTGCAGAAGCAGAACTATCGCCATCCGCACTAGCTTCAGACTCTGCGACTGCTTCGCTCTCTGCTGAGCCTTCAACTCCGGCAACAGCTGATGCTGTCGCTTCGGTACCAATCTTAATGGTGATCTCTGTTACTACGAGGTCAATATCCTCATTAATACCTTGGAATACACTCATGTAGGCTTGTGCAATCATCGTAGCTGCGGCTTCCGCTTCTGCACTAGTATAAGCAGAAGCCTCTGAATCCCCTTCTGTGTCGGACTCAGCCACTTGGGCAAAAAGAGTACCACTTCCCATACTCGCGTTTAACTCGACCTGATGTACAGCGCCATTGTTTCCGTGCCTTGTTAAGTCTAGAGTCACGCCCCCAGAATAACTGATGTCGATATATGAAGAAGCCTCGGACATCGCGTAAGCTAAAGCATCAGCTGATACATCGCTATCTGAATCATTTGCCATGGCAGAGGCTGGATTTATGCATGTATCCGCTCCTAGAATACTCTCAGATACCGAAATCGTTGTACTACCATGCGTATTTTCTCCCGGCGGACCAGCCCATGCGCCAGTGCTCAACAGTGAACTTATTAAAACAAAAAGCATTGTCTTGTTCATAGCTGCTCTTCCTTGTTTTGTGGTGACTAAAATGGCTCGACATTGAACCATTTAATTTGTTAAGCATTTGTAAAAGTGTAGTGACCCATATGCATATGCATCAGATCAAATAGTAATAACAATATGAAACTTACCGTCTCGTAAACGGTTAAATGTAAACATACGATGTGCTAGGCAGGAGAAGCGCTTCAATTCTCATAAAGCAAAGAACACGATAGGATGGCATGCAAAAGTTTCAAGCCAAAGTAGCCGTTGGAGCAAACGAGGGTGGCTAATTGGTCAGATTCACCTTTAGCTGCAAAAGGTTAGTGAGATATTCATTAAAGTATGCCCCGAATAGACAGCGATAAAACCGGACCTAAAAGAGATGGATGTTTAACGATATGAGAAGGGTTTTGAACTCTAAAATTTTAGACTTTTTAATCTAATAGCAGTTATTCTTTTTGGCTATATAGATAATGATAAATTTATTAATACCAATTCATATGGCCAAGATAACTATCTGAATTGTTTTCAGGCAAGGGTATCAGGGGCTAATATGCACTTCGCTAACAGCATAAAAAAACACCCAAGCAACTTAAGAGCACTTGGGTGTATATTCTTAATCTAATGTCTTATTAAACAGCAGCAAATGCTTCAGCAACTCGTGCAACATTTTGTTCGTTCAGACCTGCTAGACACATACGGCCACTGTTAATCAGATAGATACCGTGCTCTTCACGAAGCTTTTCAACGGTCGCTTGCGAGAAACCCGTGTAGCTGAACATGCCTTTTTGTTTGATTAGAAAGCTGAAGTCTTTTTCAGGACGTAACGCTTTTAGCTGTTCGTGCAAGGTTTCACGCATCGTCAGAATACGGCTACGCATGCCTTCTACTTCGCCAAACCACTGAGTTTTTAGTTCTTCCGTATTGAGCACGTTAGAAACCACAACCGCGCCGTGTTTTGCCGGGCTTGAGTAATTACGGCGAACCGTCGCTTTTAACTGCCCAAGCACGCGGGATGCTTCTTCATCGTTACCACATACGACAGACAGACCACCAACTCGCTCACCGTAAAGTGAGAAAGTTTTAGAAAATGAGTTGCTTACAAAGCTCACTACGTCTTTTTCCAGAGAAATCTGACGAATAACGTAAGCGTCTTCAGCAATCCCTTCACCATATCCTTGATAAGCCATATCGAAAAATGGTATCAGCTTTTGTGCTTTAACCACTTCGATCACTTTGTCCCATTGTTGATTAGTAAGATCAACGCCCGTAGGGTTATGACAACAAGGATGAAGCAGAACAATACTCTCTGCAGGTAGCGCTTCTAACTGAGAAACCATGCCATCGAAATCGAGCATTTTCGTTTCTGGGTTAAAGTACGGGTAAGTACCTACTTCGAATCCAGCACCCGCAAAAATGGCATTGTGGTTTTCCCATGTAGGATTGCTCACCCACACTTTCGAGTTTGGGAAATAATGATTAAGGAAATCCGCACCGATCATCAGCGCACCAGAACCACCGAGTGATTGAATCGTCGCTACTCGCTTTTCTTCCAACGCAGGGTGACTTTCACCAAAAACAAGAGCTTGAACCGCAGCACGATATGGTGCTAAGCCTTCCATCGGCAAGTAAATACAAGGCTGACTTTCTTCTGCGGCTAGCTGCTGCTGCGAAGTTGCAACAGATGGTAGCGTTGGAATTTTGCCATTTTCATCGTAGTACAGGCCGATACTTAAATTCACTTTTTCAGAACGTTCATCCGCCATAAATTGTTCCATCAGAGACAATATTGGGTCTCCGGCATAGGCTGTTACATGATTAAGCACTGAAATTCTCCTTGTTAATTATTAACTTGATAACGGTCTGCACGGTGATTTAAACCAATGATAAAGTTCAATATGACACCGCAGAGTATTGATAGAGCCAGTTCGACATAACCGACAACGGATAGAGACACTAACATAATTGTCACATCTACGCCCATTAAGAACCAGCCTGCGCGTAAACCAATTTTGTCCTGAAGGTATAACGCTAGAATATTAAAGCCACCCAAGCTGGCTTTGTGACGAAATAAGATGATAAACCCAGTACCAAATAAAAACCCGCCAAAAATCGCCCCATATAGTGGGTGCACATTGCTGATTTCAACAAAGTTGGATTGTGTATTGGTGATAAATGAGACCAAACCTACTGCAGTAAAGGTTTTCAGGCAGAACAACCAACCCATACGACGGATAGCCAAATAATAAAACGGTAGGTTTACCAAAAAAAAGATGGTGCCAAACTCCAATTGAAAGTTGTAGCTGAGGAACAGAGATAGCCCTGCAGTGCCACCTGTCACCATTCCCACTTGTTTTAAAAACAACACGCCAAACGATACTAAGCTTGTTCCCATAAAAAGAGCGAACACGTCTTCAAACCACTTATGGTCTGTGTTCGTCATTGTCGCCTCTGACACTTTATTAATCCCTTAACTAACACTTACACCCCAGCAATCAACCTATTCCTTGATCACTGCCCTCGCACAACAACATGCGTGATTTGTGCATTATTAATAACACAACAAATATATCGTGCAAGTAAAAACATATAAATGACGATTTCATGCATAGATTAAAAATTAATTGCACCAAACCCGCAGGGGGCGAGCTATTTTGGTGCAACCATTTATCAAGATTGGAGGGTAGTGCCGTACTCTTTTACACGCTCAAGCACGACGGAAGTCTTAATATGGGAAATGAGTTGAGTAGTGAAGATGCGGTTGATCAAATCGTTTAACGTATTCAGGTCAGCGACCAAGCACTTTATAAGATAATCCGCATCTCCGGTGGTTTTAAACACTTCAACAATACACGATTCATTATCAATAAAGTTCAAGAAGTTATGAGTTTTCTCAGCTTCGTGATTAAGAAGTTTCACCTCTATCATCGCTATCACTTCCTGCTTTAGCGCTTTTGGTGATAAGCGAGCATGATAGCCAAGTATGAGGTTATTGTTTTCTAATGTGATGCGACGGCGAGAACATTGCGAGGCTGACAACCCAACCAACTCACTAAGCTCTTGATTTGTCAGGCGTCCATTATCTTGCAATAACTGCAGAATTTTTACGTCGTAGTCATCCAGTTCATTGGCCATGTAAAGCTTACTCCTTTTTACCAGCTCGTGAGTGTAACAACTCCTCGCAACCTCGACTACTTTTCGGTTCTGAATTGCTGGATTTTATATATCCAGATGATTTCGGGATAAAGGATTTAAAATGTTGTCACTGGTGATCGGTGCGCGAACACTCTCAATCAATTGTCACCACTCTGTTTTCCTGAGCACTCACTACAGCAGCATCAAGAATTTTCAGCACCTGTAGGACTTGCTCTGGTAATACTGGAGGCTCTGCTTCTTCCATCACCGCTTTAGCAAATTGATTGTAGTAATCAAAGTAAGCACCTTGCTCGGAAGGAATCGCGAGTTCACCACTCTCGTCTCGCAGTAACGGCCAACGCTGTTCCACTTCATATCCCCAATGTTGAGGATCATTGACTGGGCGCTGACCACTGAATATAGCCTGAGCCTGAACATCAGACATTTGCGATTGGAAACTTCCCTTCTCAGCATACACAAGGAACTCTTTCATCTGAATACGATTCAGTTTACTGGCAGACAAATACGAAGTGGCACCGTTTTTATGATTTAAGGTTAACGCAAAACTCGCGTTAGTTGGCCCTTCAGGAAGCTCAACTTCATCCAGGTGAGCATGGACCGAAGTCACTGGGCCAAGGAGATAAATTGCCTGGTCGACAACATGGCTTCCCAAGTCGCGCAATAACCCACCGGTTGGGCCAGCTTCAAGAGTGACTGGATCATCGCAATCTAAACGAGAATGCATACGCCAAATACGACCTAAGCGCCCATCATCCATTACTTTACGTAGAGTGCGTACATCAGTATCAAAGCGGCGATTATGAAAAGCGCACAATACCACTCCTTTTGCGATTGCCGCGTCGAACAACCCTTTTGCAATTTGGGCATTCGGTGCGAATGGTTTATCTGCGACAACATGGAGCCCTGCTTCAATAGCTTCTAATACTAAGTCGCGACGAGTTTCAGGAGGAGTCGTGATGGTAACGGCATCCACAGTGCCTGAATGAATCATGCTTGTTAAGCTCTCATACACCGGCATGCCTGGGAAATCTTTTTCGATCTGTGCTCGTTTAGATTCAGAGCGAGCAACAATACCTGTCAGTTCTAACTTTTCTGACGCCTCGATAAATGGTGCATGAAAATACTGACCACCAACACCGTAACCAACTAATCCAATGCGCATAGAATACTCCTCCGTTTGATTCTTAGGCCTTATTCACTCTAAACCTATCTGACATGAAAACTCAATAGATTGCATAAAACACTCATTAGCTACAAATGAGATACCGTTCATTTAACGCATAGTTAATCGTAACGGCTTTGGTAATGGAGAATGGAAGTGGTTGAAAGATAGTTGGCTTGAGTTAAAAGATGAGGGAATGGCGAAGTCTATTGGTCTCCTCAATGAGAATGAGGTTTCTAAGTTATCAGCCTTAGTTTAAACAATCCTTATCAGCTCAAAAACTTTTTAACCTAGCCCTGAAAGAAAGTGATACCTCAGGGCTAAGTTGATTTGACTAAGTCTCGTAAAGAAACTTTTAAGTCCGGTGTATGCTTAGAGACTAGCCATTACCACATTGTAATAAGCTTCAGGTGTTGCTTGCTCATTCGCTACTTTACCAGCCATTTCAGTACGGATAGCCGCTAAAACTTGAGGCTGTTTAGCTTCTTCTACACTTAGCATGTCTAACATTGCTGTCACATGTTCGCCATTGCCTTGAGAAGTCTCTTCAAGAACTTGATTGTAATTGTCTTGAATAAATTGAGCAGCTTTGACGTTTGCACCTTCACAAGAGTCTTCAGAAGACACCTTAGATGAAACAGCGGTTGTACCTAAATCCCAAATAATGTTTGATATCGCTGCCGCCGCACCGTTGTTATCAAAAATCATAGCTCCAATACCACAGTGTTTCCAAGGGTTAACCTTATCTGCAGCCACAGCGTTGCCAGCCAATAGAGTTGATAGCGCCACTGCGCTTACTAATAATTTTTTCATTTATTTACCAATACATTGAAACGTTGATAGCATATTCAAAAACTTCGTCATAACGAACAGTGGTTCTGAAGTCGAAATCACGACTCTCTAAAAAGCGCTGCTCCCAAGATAAATAGTTTTTGCTTTCCGCTAAACTTATTAAGTTATAAGAGCGACCAAAAATTAAAGACGTCGCCCATGAAGGTGTTATATCCAACACCAATCCAAATTCCGGCCCACCAAGCAAGTTACTATTTGTGAAGTCCGAAAACTGAAATTCTCCAGCTAGTGCCGAATAACCGACAAAATTGTCCCTGATTAGCCAGCTTTTACCATAAAATCCTGATAGATATATATCTGAACAATTAATGCAGTCCAAACTCGTTGGTTTATATCCTGCTTTCAGTGCCCACGCGTTGGATTCATCACCTGGCAACCCTGTCTTAGAAACATTTAGATTTACCACATTAAAAAGTGAAAACTCACGCAACCTTAATGCGTCGGTTTCCATTGTGTATAAAAAACTAATGTCCAAAGTACTTAGCTCTGAATATGGAATACGAGCTGCATTCAAATTCAGCATGTCATAATAATTGGCTCGGAATCGTAATATATTACCCTGTCCAAATGACTCATTGTAAAGCTGAGAAACCTGTAGCTTTGCCGTATTTTGTGCTGCATGCGGTGGTTTCTTCTTCGATACTTCCCACTCAATTTTCTCAGGAGGCAGTTCAAACCGTACTAATAGTAACTGCTTCCGTTTATTAGCTTGCTCGGTAGACAATCCTTCATTTTTTATATCTAAAAATGAATAGTAGTCATATAGTGTATCAATTATTCTCTTTGCAGAGACTTCACCAATTGAAAGTAGCAAACTCCGAGTATTTTCAGACGACTGGTTTATGATGCGTTGAACCCAGTCTTTCTCTTTATCATTAAGTTGTTTATATCTATTGTATAAATTTTCTTGGCGCGAACCATGATAGATAAAATCGTCAATATAATCGGCAGCACCCGGTTGATTAAGCATCATAATCAGATCGTAAGGCATCACCCATAACTTATTTGGTGCCAACAGCGGTCTATCGACAACAATTTCTAGCAACTTTGCAAGTTGATAACTACAATTTTGCTTGAAGAAATAGTATGTCATGCTCGAGTTTTCAATCTCCCATAGATGAGCCAATAACAGATCTATTTCGTCCTGAGTTAGATTAAGGCGGTACTCCCATAAATCACGTAACTCAGACTCATTGTAAGTTAAACTTTGATGGTGATATTTCTGGTTAGCAAAATGTCCTTGATAACCTCCCATAATGCCTTTATAGATATAAGTAAGCTTATTATCAGATTCAGATACAATAGCGCCATAGCTGAACGTGTTATCAAGTAAATCGTTATTCTCAGAACCATTAAACTTTAAAAGAACATGGCCATACATCGAGGCCGGGTTTCCGAGGTAGCCACTGGCATACAGAACGCTTACACTTTCGGTACGAAAGGCCTTCATATATGAATCATATTCAGCACAGTGAACTTGCGGCAATATCAAGTTTGGCATAACCGACTTTAACCAGAGCACTCTTGCCGGAAAGCGACACTGAGTTATAGGGGAATGAATAAACTTATCTAATGTTGCCTTTAATTCTGCTTGTGGACTTTTATACCCTAAAGGGGATAAAAAGAAATCCGAATTGTTTATTGAGCTTCTCGAAGACACTACACCATCTTCAAAATGGATAAGACCTAGCCATTTTTTCGACACTGCTAATTCACGAGTTATCGATTCATGTATTGCTTTTTCTAATAACTCTCTATCGCTCGCCATACTACTGCTCATTCCTAATAAAGAAACACAAGTACTTACAACGAGACAGAGAATAATATGTTTAAAATTCAACCAATTGTATACGTCAAGATAATTATGGCAGTATGTTAACTTTGTTCCATAATCAACTCAATGCATTTATGAAAAAAATATCGATTTCTTAATACATTAGTGAGTAATATCACTTCAATTGTGATGTTCACATACATTTTCCATTGGTTTGAGATCGGGCCAATCCCCAAGCTGACAAACTAGTTTTTCACGCCAAACTAGATCATCCCATATATTAATATGTCCTGGCTGTTCCGATATCCACAGTTCCTTAGGCCAGTTAGCTAGTTCATATAATTCCTTCGCGTGTTCAATATTAATGAGCGGATCTCGTTCACTATGAACGATTAGTAGTGGGACATCTTCTATCTGACCAACGAATAATGATGGCGAATAGTCAGTACGTACAAACCAACTAAGAGGGTATTGGAACAGCCAGGTAATCCAAGACTTACCTAGCGTTTCTTGCATTATCTTTCGGTGCGAGCTAAACGCACTATCCACGATTAGTCCTTGAGGTTTATCTGTTGTAGAAAGCTCTGCTACCATATTAATTGCAACTGTGGCTCCAAGACTCTGCCCCCAGACAATAATTGGTAAATTATCTTCACGCTCAGATAAAATTGATTGATAGCCAGCCAAAGCATCTTTTTGTATCGAAGATATATCTGGCTCGCCTTCAGACAATCCATATCCTCGGTAATCAATAATTACGACTTCCCACCCTTCATTAATAAGCCAGTAGGAGTTAGCGATATGATAACTTAGGTTTTGAGCATTACCGTGTAGAAAAAATATGGTTCCAACCTTGCTTTTACCACCAGCAGGAAGCCGCCATCCATGCAGTTTGAGACCGTCTTCTGTCGTGAAGTAAACATCTTGTTTGCTGAAGTTAAAGTGTTCCGGTGACCCAACAAGATTTTTGGTCGGCCAAAAAAATAGACTTTCACAGCCGAAAAGAAAAAAAAGAGCAAGGAGACCAACAGTTGCTTTTTTATATCGCTCCATTTTGAGCACCTCTGACATGATGTACTCAAAGTTTAGAACAATTTACGTACCCTTTTTATTTAGTAAATATCCCCTTCCAAAGCCCAGTAAGTGTTTAAAAGCAATCGCGTATATAAATTCAAAGCGAGCCCCACGCTCGCTTTCTTAATAGGCCACAAACAACTTACAGCGCTTCTGCCTGATCTTCTAATTGTTTCGTGGTCTTCTGGCTAACAAACTCTTTATAAAGAGACGCTTTATCGGTTGGATCGATAGATGACACTGTTAACGCACTATTAAACAGCTTTTCAGATTCAACTTCTGGCATGACAACCAAAGCACATACCTGCTTCGCACCGTCAATTTCAACCAGTGAGATCTGCTCTACTTCACTATGATGGATTGAAGTATTCGAGACCTGTTTCGCGATCTGCTCAAAAGAAGTGCCCGCAGATTGTCCGTCTACAGAGCTGCTGATCTTTTGATAGTTTTTCTCCAGCACACTCACTTTGATATCTAAGTTTTGTGCGAGTGTATTACGAGCTAAAGAAACCGCGTGATTACGGTCGATAGAAAAATTACCTGATGACTCCACGCAGTTTGACGCCGCAAAGCCATTTGCCGAAGCCGGATTTAGAACCCAGCTAGGTACATTGTTTGCTGTGTTCGTTTCAATTTTTGCTGTTTCTACTTGCGCACTTTGACTTGCACACCCCGATAAAACCAGAGCACCGATTGCCGCGGTAAGAATATGATGTTTCATCCCCATTCCTTTTAAATGACTGAGTTTGACTGCGCTTGATAAGTTTGCATTCTATCATTCACCTTCTTGAGGTAATTGCGCGTCTCTTGGTAAGGTAAGTTTTTGATAAGTTGCTGATATACTTCATCAGAACTCATGCTATTAATCTTTTTTATTGCTCGGGATACGCGTCGCTCTCCAAACGCTTTAGCAACGTTGCCAGAACCTGTGTTGTAAGCTGCAATAATGCTGTACGTTGCACTTTTAGGGTCTTTGATCCCCTTCAAATATCGGCTTTGTAAAATCTTCAGATAAGCACTGCCCGTTTCAATATTGACCGCTGGATCATAGAGATCATTTTCACGCATTGGCTTGTCTTTACCACGATAAAGCTTGTTTACGTCATGCCCAGCTGTAGTTGGGACAATTTGCATCAACCCATACGCTGGTACGTGAGATTTCGCCTTTGGATTAAAGTGAGATTCTTCATGCATGATCGCAAGCACTAAAGCCGGTGCTAACTGACGTTTTTCCGCCTCTTCCTTTATTGCAGGTAAATATTTGTTTGCTCGGTCAGAGAGAGATGACTTCGGGATCTTCACTGTATAAGCCACCACTTTGCGCGGTGCCTTTTTCAGCTGTTGCTCCTGCTGAATAAGCGCTTGTTTCATCTTTACGATGCGTTTTTCTTTTTGCTTATTCATCTCATTTTTTTGTTCAGAAACAAGTTGCTCAGCCTTTTGTTCGCTTAGTACAGAAGCTTCTTGAGCGACGAACATGTCTAACTGACTCATTTGGCGCTCTGTCTGTTCTTCAATTTCTTGCTTCACTTGGTCGAATGTTTTTTCCTGAACTTTCACCTCTTCAACAATAACCGTTGTCGGCTTTGCTTCAGCAGGCTGCGGTACACCAACCTCTCCCCATAGTTGGGCATTGTTCTTAATCACAGCATTAACAACGTCGGCGTCTTGAGTCTTCCCTGTTTTGGCTTCAGTTTCATCCTTTGGCAGGTAACTTACTGTGACTTCGCCTTTCTCCAAATCGACAACCGTCCGCGCATCGTGTTTCTTGTCGTAAACGACAATAACTTCTGGTGAGGAGATTTTATTGTCACTCCATTTTTCAATGGATGCTTTTTGTTTATTGTCCCAGTCTGCTAAATACGCTTGTTGCCACTGGTTGAACTCTTTGATGTGCGCTGCGTACCATTGCTCAAACTCGGCCGTATCGTCAACAGTAAGCTGCTCTATCTCTTGATCTAACTCCGCGAACGGGTCGTTGGCATGACTTGGCATCGTGACAGTTAGGTTCAATAGTATTGTCAGTGCGCAATATTTTAGTTTCATCATTCTTGCTACCGTCATCTTTCTCATCAAAAGTAAGAGGAGAGATCCCCTGCGCTTTCCGCTTGTTGCTCAAATAGAGTTTCTTCGATATCCAGCACTAAACGTTCACATTGCTTACTGCTGCAAGACTTCGCAAGCAACTGGCTCTCTTCAAGATTACCTTGGTCATACTTCCATTGAGCAAGCCAGATTTTTACTTCATTTCGCGTAATAAGATGCTTATCTACATACTGTTGATAGTAGCTATCCGCCTTATCGGTGTCTGACTGAGCCAGCAGCAAGCTAACGATCCCTGCCGCGTCCATAGCGACGCTTGAGTCTTTCATTAACAACGGCAGAATGGGCTTTATTTTCGCAAATTGCTCGGTCTGGTAATACGCAATGGCGTAGTTCAGCGCAGTCGTTTGAAGGTTGGTTTTATACCCAGTATCATTAATAACCGCAGAGCATGAAGCCTGAGCTTTCTCCAGCGATGAGAACTGTATACTGGTTAACTCATAGGTCAGGTTCGCAAACGGCCAGGTATCAAGCCGTTCGCTAATCCATTCTCCTTGAACCAGCTTGTCTTCATATTGCTTTCTCAAACTCAGCCCTAAGCCTTTACGACAGAGCGATTTCATTTGCTTGGCTGTCAGTGCGTGCTCTCTTGACACCACGACCGAAATTTCAGCATCACGATCACTAACGAGATAATCTGTGCCATTAAATGACCAGGTTTGCGGTTCTGAAGCAAAGGCTGGCAGGCATATACAGCCCGCCAGCATTAACGCGTATCTGCGGTTACAGATCATTCGCATTACTCACTTGGCCTGATGGGCCTTGAGTATTGTTGCCACCATCAGTCAAACCACCTGTCGTAGAGATCTTATGGTTTGTGCCTACTGTCTGGCCTTCTCGCACACGCTGTTTGTTTTCTGCTGCCGCTTGTTTTGCTGCCGCTTCCAAAGAAGGTGCGTAAACCGCTACCGCTAGCATCCAGTCGCCATCATGGCTCTTAAAGGTTTTCACAGAAACGCCTGCAGGCACTTTACCCGAAGCAAACGACTTGTATGAATCCGCACTCTTCATGTTGTTTAGGAAAGTGTGCTTGTTTTCTGCCAACACTTTCGCATCTGCTGGATTGATGCTATCTGGTTCGTATTCGAACTGTTCATTTTTCTCTAGCTGATTCTCTGTGAAGCCACCTTCCCAGAAAACTTGTTCACCTTGCATTACGGCGATCAAACCATTACGCGCTTTAGCCTGTGCCTGAGATTTAGACATATTAAGCAATTTGCGTTTTACGGCATTGTTCTTGTTATCGCGAATAATTGAAGAGCCAAAACCCAGAACAAAAGACTCTCCCGTTTCAGCATTGGTAATGACTTTCGCGCCAACTGGAGGTAAAACACCGGATTGGAGCTCGGCAATAATCTGTTTGAAGATGACGTTTGGCTCAGTAGTTTGCGTGATAGCACCAACTTTACGTTTGGTTTGTTCACGAGTTTTTGGTGTAGAAATTAAGCTAACGCGAACCAGGTTCTCACTTGGGTCATCAAAGACATCAAAAGTTACGTAACCAGCCAGCGCACCCTTTACTGACTCAGCACAGTTATCACTCATCATACTTGTTGTATTCGCAGTGCTTTCTGTTGCGGTATCAATAATATCCATGGTTTCGTTGATGGCAGTCGCACACATATTGCTCATGCCTTCCATGTTTTCAACCAGTTGCTTTTTAGCAATTTGGAACGCTTTCATGTACGCCGCGCGTTTAGAAAGTAGCGTTGCATTACGGTTTTCGTACGTTTCGTAGCTACCAGAGCCTGTAGACAGAATACCAATGCCAGAACCGACAGCGATCATTTTGACGCCGTCGCCTTCTTCTTCAATCAAGCTTTGGTGAGAAACAAGGACTGCTGCTTTAGGGTCAGCCGCAACGACTACGTCTCCAACCTCTTTGACACTATCAGTATTCACAGCCTGTGTTTCAGCAGTATTCGTTGCAGGGACGAGATCATTAAGATCAAAATCTGCACTTGCGTGTGCAGTACTAAAGGCACTCGCAAGTACCAATGAAAGGAGTGATTTTTTAAACATAATAATCCTTTAAATGTCCTAAAGTACGTTAATTTGATAATCGTTTAAGACACGTAATTTTGACGGGTAATTAGGCTGATGGATGCGCAAAGTTGGTTCGATATACTGCGCGAGATCATTGGCGTTATTGAGAGAGCGAAGCTTAACGACAACTCTGCCAGAGCGGCTTTCAATCTTGATATCCGACACTCCGTTAATGGCGCTGATAAGCGTGAAAAGTTGCCCTTGTTTTCCTGCTGCCGCTGGCGTGAAGATAAGTTCTCGAACCGGACCGCCACGCATCGCCATTTTTTGTACAGCGCCATGCAAAGCCTGTGTTAAAGCAGTTTTGTTTTTCTCAACAGCCAGGTGAACAGAAGCGAGCTCATTGAGCATGCCTTCTTTGTTTGGCAGGGTCATTAAGGTTGGGTCGTTATGCCACTCCCCGTACAAATTCCCACTACGATCCTGCATTTGCGCTGACAACGCCAACTGTAAACCAGAAGGCGTCACTTTCTTGGTTTCATTCACTTTGAGGATGACCGTTGCCAACTCGGGCGCAGATGAAAGGTCAAATCCCATATTTGCCAATGAGTTAGAAAAAGTAGAGCGTACTACGGGAAGGTTAGCATCTACGTAAACAGCTGGCTGGCCTAAGCTCTTAATCAGTTGAGCAATTTTCGCTTGCACTTTCTGACGCTCAACAGAGACATCTAAAGTGATAGTGAATACACCATTAGGCTTCGTCTGACTGGAGATTTCACTCCATCCAGTAATCATGCCTTGTGACTGCATTGAAAGAGACTGCACCGCTACATCGTGGAGGTCGAAGTCATCACTTGTTGAGTTCGCCGACATGCTGGAGTAAGACTGCTGCAGATAGCCGGACTTAACCATAACTCCAAGTACCTGACTAATAGCCCTGCGAAACGCATCTTGCTCCGCTACTTCACGCGCGCTTAAACCGCGAGCTTTGCTTGCAATGCCTTCTCCGACAACTACCACAGAAACCGTTGGCTCAGAATCCCAAGAGATGTCATCTTCGTTCAAAGATGGATCTATCTTCGGAGGGGTTACACGTGCGGTAACACAAGTATCGTCACCCATGAGCTCTGGCTGGCTGAAATCAGCACTAATCAACCCTTGATCAATACCCTCAACCAACATGTCGCGCGTAGCCTGATTAAATTGATCGTTTAGCAATTCGGTATCATCGGTTGACAACGACATGCTAACTTGACCGTTCAGGAAAAAACGCAGATTGTTAAGTGCATCAGCTTTGGCCGCTTCAATAGCCAGCGAGCCACGACCGTAGGCGCAACCTTGCTCAATCAGAGCCAGTGCCGACTGGCTCTTATCAAGTTCTAGAGCGTTAACTTGAGTAGCGGAAAACAAACCACCTAAGACTAGAGCAGTTCTTAGCCTTCTTGTGCCCATGTGCTGCGTTCCTTCATGAATTCCATTGGGACGCCGACACTAACCGCAAAAATTCGACGCTGACGATCCGGACGGTAGATACCATTTTCAGCCTCATCACGTACTTGGTCTGCGAGATCGCTGTCTTTCCAACGCACAATTTTTCCCTGTGCGCTTTGTTGGCTTGGGTTGACTGTCGCAACACCAATCGGCTCTACGAACCCTGCGCTGTACTCAAAGACCACCATGGTTTCATTTGGTAAAACACCCGCATTTTGGCCACGGTCAAGCGAGATTCGATCGCCTTTGATACCCTGAACCTGTGCGGTTGCTGGCATTTCTTTCAATAGACGGGTCAGCATGATATCGAATCCACGAGATGCCATTTCATTCATGACAGAGTCAACATCTTTACTGCTGGTGTAGTTAAAGCCGCGGTAGTAGTCCCCATTGGCAATAACGGTGGTAAAACTCTTCTTGTCACGCACATCGAAGTTCGAAACACGAATTTTACCGATATTTGGGTAGCTGAGTTTTTCACGCGTATACGGGTCGATAACGCCTGTCGTCATTTCCATTGACGTTTGGAACAGAGATTGCGTCGAGCCAAACAGCATGTCACCAGTTTTGAGTACATCTACTTTCATGATGTAATCGGTAGAAAGCTTCTCACGACTACTCATCTTTTGAGCAACATTGGCAGCACCCTCATCCGCTAGAATTTCTTCTAACGCCGCGTTTACTGATTTGGTATCACGGGTAAGGATGCGGAAACGGTTTACACCTGCAAACTGAGTTTCAAGAGTATTTTCAAGTGCTTTGGTCTCAAACTGGCCAATACTGCTGTGCATAGAGTTAAATACATCCGCAGACTTTCCTTGCAAGCTTTCACTCACATCCGTTTTCACATCTCCGAAGTAAAGGCGAATGGTCTTTTTGGCTAGAGGACAACGAGTATCCTTTTCGTTGGCTTCATAAGAACAAAATTGAAGCCCTTGGGTATTAAAGTACGCTGGCACTTCAATATCGCTGTCTTCAAAATCAAAAGCGGATTTACCAATGATAAGTGACGAGTTGCCAGCGTTGCTTTCTACTGCGTAAGTCTGCTGACTGGGTGTACTATTACACCCAGCAAGCACAAGACCAGCAGCGACCAACGTTGCGATCTTTGAATATTTCATTATGACTTCACTTGCTCCGCGACAACGTTGTCCAAGTTCTCTAGTTGATCGATTGTATTTTGATCCAGAGAAATCATTTCGTTAGCGTCGTAAGCCAGTACTGAACGCGCTTTTAGTTCGTTGTATGCAGCAACGATAGGCGCAACCTCTTCTTCTGCGTTTTCATCATCAGATGATCCAAAAAGAGGAATGCTCTTCAAAACACCACCCGTTGTTTCTACAAGAAGTAATTTAGGGTTTTGAGATGCAATGTAAGCAATTTTACCAGACTCAATAGCGATATCTTTAGCTAGTTCAACGTTTTTATCAAAGATTGAGTCTGATGCTGATTTGTAAGCTTCAACCTGAGGACGGATCTTTTTGTTTTTTGTTTTACCTTCATCAAACGCATTCATTGCAACTAGCAAGTCTTCATCAGATTTGTCTGCATTAATTGCTAGGAAACCTGCAACATCAGCGTGTTTGTCTGCAAGCGTACGGTAGTCTTGGAAAACAGAACATTGGCGCTCTTGAATTGACACCATGATTTTTGACACTTGATCGACGGCAACAGAGACTGGGGTGTAGTCAGAACCTAACTCAGCACACGTTTTTGTTAGTTGAGTGCTCATTTCGTTACGATCTACGGTTGCTGATTCCATACCTGGAATTGAAGAACATCCTGCAAGCACAGAAACGAATAGAGTAGCCACTGCTGTTTTCTTAAACATTTTTTATCCTTTAATTGTGTTAATTCTTTCAATCAAAAATTGAATAGATAGACTCACTTGTCAGTTTTTTAATTAGTTTTTGCCTAGCGTCATTCGTTGCTGCTGCCAAGCTTTTTGGTGACTCACCTAATTCCGTCACCAATTTTTGAGCAACCATCACTCCGGGTGCTGCTGCATCAAAGATTTTTAGCTGTACGTTTTGTCGTACAACAAAATTGCCCCCAACTCTGCCATTTCGAGCAGAAGTCTTTATGAAAATCGAAATCGCGCCTTGAGGGCTAGCAATGGCATTGTTCGACAGTAAACTCAGTAATTGGCCAGCAAATGCGTCTGATGAAGAACGGAATGAGATCGAAAATTGGTGCGCAGAGCGTTCTAATTGTTGCTGAACACGGTGATGCCGGGCGCTTAAGTCCTTTGCATCTTTCGCACTAAGAGAGCTCAAAAGCTTCATATTAATGTTACTTTTCGCAACGATATCGTTTGCCTGTGAAAATCTTTTGAAATCAACCCAACGATTACCCAAATTCTCAAGCTTTAGTTCAGCTAGTTCAAAGCTGTTGTTTAACTCGCGTGTGAGTTTTTCCGACCACGCCAGGCGATCAATTTTAAAACGGTATTCACACAGGTTGTTCTGGCACTCAGAGGTAACCAGTTCGAGGTTTGAAATTTCTATTGGAAGTGAACGAAGTGAAGATTCTTGCTCAAATGAACTCGATACTTGATTGTCGATTTTGGTGAATAGACTCTTTTCACGAACTTCTATTTTGCTATAAATATTCAGTGCTAATTGTTTTTTTGCATCAATCACAGCCTTATCTATCGTTTCTCCTGTTCCTAAAACATAGATAAAACGATCTGAAGACTGTGCGTTAGCACAGCCAACCCCAACTAAGAGGCTAAAAACAATAAGAAAACAGCGGAACAAACTCTAAGCCTAATTCGTTAACTTGATAATGAGCTCAGCAAGATATGAAACCACGCCTTTTTATTCAAGTGAACAACATTCAAACAATAAGTCACTATTTTTGAATTATTATTCAAACAAACAATAAATGTGATATCAGTTCCACTAAATGCAGATATGACAGAAACCTTACACAGAAAGGTAATTATTTTAACTCATGACTCAATAATAAGACTTCTTCTAAGTTACTAATATTCATAACAATGAATTAGTAACACATTTATTAATAATGCATAAATTCAATATGTGTGACTTCGATCAACATTAAGTGATTGAAAAACAGACAAAAGTAATTTGATGAGAGCCTGATTAAATGGCCTCTTAACAACGAAAAGGGGCGTATCCTCGCGGATACGCCCCTTGCTTAATGGATGAATGTGCCCTTACTTTTGGGCTCTTGGCTCATTCATTAACCCTAATATCAGAGAGAATGTGGCGATTAATAAGACAATTGTGAATGGGAAACCTGTCGTCACTGCCATCGCTTGCGCAGCGGCTAATCCCCCTCCCAACAATAATGCAATCGCCACTAAGCCTTCAAACGTACACCAAAATACGCGCTGTGGTGTCGGTGCATCGACTTTACCACCAGCTGCAATAGTATCGATAACCAACGAACCCGAGTCCGATGATGTAATGAAGAACACCACAACCAGAATGATACCTACAAAAGAGGTAATGCTTGATAAAGGCATAACTTCCAGCATCTCAAACAACTTCAACGGAAGCTCGGCATCTTTAACGGCTTCATAACCATCATTTACAAATTGGCTAATTGCTGTTCCACCAAAGGCCGTCATCCAGAAAACACAGACTGTTGAAGGGACAATGAGTACGCAGAAAATAAATTCACGAACGGTACGTCCGCGCGATACACGTGCGATAAACATACCAACAAATGGCGACCATGAAATCCACCAAGCCCAGTAGAATGAAGTCCAACCTTGAGAGTAGTTAACGTCTTCGCGATTAAATGGCATCGACAATGCTGGGAAGTTTTCCATATACGAAAAAATGTTGTCGAAAAAACCAGTCAAGATAAACAAGGTTGGCCCAACAATAACAATAAAGAACAACAATAATGCCGCCAATACCATGTTAATTTCGGAAAGTCGTTTAACACCACCGTCCAATCCCGCAAGTACGGATATCAACGCAAATGCGGTGATAACAATAATCAGGACAATTTGTGTCGTGTCTGTTAGCGGGACGCCAAACAGAAAATTCAAACCTGTTGCTGCTTGAGAAGCACCATAACCCAATGAAGTAGCAAGACCAAATACTGTCGCTACTACGGCAAGAATATCAATAATGTGCCCTGGCCAGCCCCAAATACGTTCACCGAAAACCGGGTAAAAAACCGAACGCATCGTTAGCGGTAGACCTTTGTTATACGAGAATATGGCGAGACCCAATGCCAGCAAGGCGTAAATGGCCCATGGATGCAAAGCCCAGTGATAAATCGTTGCAGCCATACCCAATGACTGAGCTGCTTCGATATCACCTAAAGCGCCGCCGAGAGGTGCCCAATCTGTTCGGACTCCATTTTCAAGCACAGGCCCTGCGAGCGAAGAACTGAAGTGAGACATTGGCTCCGATACACCAAAGAATACCAGCCCGATACCCATACCTGCGGCAAACAGCATTGCCAGCCAGCCAGCGTAACTATAGTCAGGTAAAGCCTCCGTCCCGCCTATCCTAACTTTACCCAGTGGAGAAATAGCCAAACCGATACAAACTAAAACAAATATGTTACCGGAAAGGATGAAAAACCAATCAAGGCTAGAGGTTAGCCAGGATCGCATATGGACAAAAATCGGCTCTACTTGTTCCCTGAAAATTAAGGTAGCAAATACGAATATCACAATTGCTAACCCAGAGACCGCAAACACTCGGTTATGAATATCTAAACCAAAAGGTCCAACGGATAATACGACGTTGTCCTGACCGACTTGATAATCGGTATCTATAGGGTTGGCTTTTCCGCTGTGTTTAGGAATACCACCATTATCTTTACTCATTGAATGTTCCTTTATCTTTACACAACCTAAATAGGTGAAAGGTATGGATCAATTAACAACTACTTATTAGCCATAAGTATAAGTCTTAATAAATGAAAACATCTCGAATGCGTTCAAACCAACTGAAAAAGTCGAAAATAAACGGCATGTGTTAGACACCTAAATGCAAGCACGCAAAGCAAAAATGTGACGTATTTCAGTAACAAAGTGCTTTAAGTAACGTGTCTAAACGAGAGTATAAAAGCTCTCTTTTATACATTTCAAATATGACGATTTATGAAGTCGATAACCTATACGTGACTTATCCTCAGCAGCATTATTGGACGCCGAATTCATATCAAAAACCCCAATCAAATTTGGAATAGAGATCACTATAAGTTGAAGGCCATCACTATATGTAACAACGACTTGTGATATTTTAGGTGCAACTAATATAAAAAATAATAGTGCAAGATCATTAAGTGATTATTGACACAAATATTAAGCACTAATTGGCAATTTGCCGTATTGCTGCCAAAAGGAGAACGGATGTTCGATTTTTCTTCATCCAAGCCAACGGTGTTGGTTATCGACGATATCCCTGAGAACCTCACGTTGATGTACCAATTACTTAAAGATGATTACAAAGTAAAAGGTGCAAACAGCGGTGAGCGAGGACTTGCACTTGCAGAAACCGCTAACCCCGATTTGATCTTGCTCGACATTATGATGCCGGAAATAGACGGTTATCAGGTATGTGAGAAACTAAAATCAAACCCTGCAACCAGTGATATCCCAATCATATTCCTCACTGCGAAAGCTGAAAGAGTCGATGAGCATAAAGGGCTAAAACTGGGTGCCGTTGACTACATAACCAAACCGATTAACCCAGAGATCGTTAAAGCACGTGTTAACACTCATGTGTCTCTCAAAGTGGCTTCCGATATTTTAAAAGACAAGAATCAAGTGCTAGAGCAAGAAGTCGAGAGACGAACCGCCGAAGCTCTGCGCCAAAAAGAAGAGCTTCACGCTATTCAAGATGTTGCATTTTATGCCATGGTATCGTTGGCTGAAACCCGTGATAACGAAACGGGTAACCACATCAAACGTACCCAAGCCTACATAAAACGGTTAGCGGAACAATTGCGAAAAAGCACACGTTATGTATCAGAACTAAACGATGAGTTTATTGATTTATTATATAAATCAGCCCCCCTTCACGACATCGGGAAAATAGGTATTCCAGACATTATCTTATTGAAAGAAGGCCCGCTAACACACGATGAGTTTCAGGTGATGAAAACTCACACCACCATCGGTTATGAAGCGATTAAAAACGCAGAGAAAGTAAGCGATCAGCCAATGAAATTTTTGACTGTCGCAAAAGAGATCGCCTACTCGCATCATGAGCGCTGGGATGGTCAAGGATACCCATTAGGTCTTGCCGGAGAGCAAATTCCGTTGTCAGCCAGACTCATGGCGATAGCCGACGTCTATGATGCACTGATCAGCAAGCGAGTTTATAAGCCTGCTTTTACTCATTTAGATGCAGTAAACATCATTTTGTCGGGCAAAGGCACTCAATTTGACCCTACTATCATCGATGCCTTCGCTGAAATTACAGATGAACTCGATGCCATCGCTCAAGAATACACTAACTAGATAAGACAAGTACTTATAGCCGTTTCTGGGACAAACATGAAAGACAAGAAAATCACCACACAATCGTGGGTGTGGCGTTCAATGGTCAAAACCGGAATCATCCCACTTATTCTGGTGGAATCGGTTCTTATCGCCGTTTACCTAATAAGTAATCACTTTATCAGTACCGACAACATGGAATACATTTACACACAAGTAAATGAAGAATTGAAAATTTCATCTGATAGAGAAGCGGCAATCATTCGAGAAAAACTGCTCTCAATAGAAAGCTTAACAACCATATACCAAAACGAAACCGAACGTGTTTTATCAGAAACAGACACCGTTGACCGCTCAGAAAAATCTAACCTTGCGGTGAGCGAAGAGGGTGTCTTGTATTCTAAACAAGATTTAGGGGGCTCAGCTTCTTTCTACTCTGGCCTAACCGCGGAGAAAGATTGGGAGAAGGTGTATAGACTTGCTCACCTCGATCCACTTATGAAACAAATCGAAAATAACAGCGAATTAGTTGCGTCGATTTATTTTAATTCCTGGGATTCATACAACCGAATTTACCCATGGTTTTCTACCATCGATCAGTATCCTGCTAAAATGGAGATCCCGAATTACAATTTTTACTATCTGGCGAACGCTGAAAACAATCCTGACAAAAAGACAGTTTGGACAGATGTTTACATTGATCCTGCGGGTCACGGCTGGATGGCATCGGCTATCGCTCCGGTCTACAACCAAGGTTTTCTCGAAGGGGTTGTCGGGCTTGATATCAAAGTCAGTGACATTATAGAGAGCATTCAAAATCTTGCCATTCCTTGGGGCGGCTACGCTATTTTAGCGAGCAGTAACGGCACAATTATGGCTTTGCCACCACAAGGCGAACACGATTTTGGCTTGAAAGAACTCACTGAGCACAGCTACCAGCAAGCAATCACGAAAGAGATTTTTAAGCCTGACGCGTTTAACCTGTATAAACGTGATAACACCGCTGACTTGAGCATGCGTTTACTCAATAACACCAATGGATTTATGCAGCTCAAACTGAATGGTGAAAATAAACTGCTATCGTGGTCGACCATACCAGAAACCCAATGGCGCCTACTGATGATTGTTGGTGAGAAGGAAATGTACGCGACTTCTCGTGCGCTAGAACAAAAATACCAGAACATTGGTTACATTCTGATCTTCGGTTTAGTGGCATTCTACACCTTGTTCTTTATCCTCATCTGGCGTTCGTCCAAGAAGATGAGCGAATTTATTGCCAAGCCATTAACTCAGATTCAGAGCATGGTCAATCGAGTCGGGCTGGGCGATTTTCACTTAGCTCATGAAGGCTTCCGCTTAAAAGAGCTCAACGAAACAGCAAACGCGATCATCAACATGGGTGGCAAGTTGGATAGGCTCACTTCCGAACTGACTGAGGCAAAATTATCGGCTGAACATGCTAACCTAGCCAAGAGCCAGTTTATTTCAAATGTCAGCCATGAAATCCGCACGCCGATGAATTCGATTCTCGGGTTATCTCACATCCTGTTAAATTCGGACCTCACATCTGAGCAAAAAGATAACCTGTTGAAAATCGATAAGTCAGGCAAGCACTTGCTGACACTGATTAACGACATTCTGGACCTTTCTAAGCTTGAAGCAAATAAGGTTGATATTGAGAAGGTCCCATTCGATATCCGAGCGACAATTCAGGATGTGCACGACCTTGTTGAGCATAAATCCAGAAAAAACGATGTTCATCTTATGACTAAAGTTGATCAGTCCATTCCTCAGGTCGTTGGCGATCAACTTCGTATTAAGCAAATCCTCCTGAACTACGTGAGCAACGCCATCAAGTTTTCTAAAGGAGGAGATGTAACCATCGCAGTCAGTGTCGTGCAAAGAAGTGAAAACCATATTCACCTGCTATTTAGTGTCATGGATACGGGGATTGGTTTATCTGAACACGATCAGGCCGTCGTATTTGACAGCTACCAGCAGGCAGACGCCTCAACGACCAGAAAATACGGAGGTACTGGCCTTGGCCTTGCGATTTCTAAGCACTTCGCAGAGTTAATGGGCGGTCATGTTGGTGTCGACAGTGAGCTAGATAAAGGGAGCAATTTCTGGTTTACCATCAAACTCGATATTGACCACTCCGGTATATCAGTAATTCCTAAGTACACAGAGCTTCCAGAACCTGTGCTTGTTGATACCACGCATCTTCAACACGAGTGTGATATCAAATCAGTTGAGGAGTTTGAGTCTAAAGTGAACCACCTGACAGCGCTTCTTGAAGAGTGCGACTTAGAGTCTGAGTATTATTACTCCAAGCATAAGTCCTGTTTTGAAAAGCTTAATCCTGAACTAAGTCACGTTCTGTCTGACGCTGTATCAGCTTATAATTTTGATGCTGCTTTAGACGTTATGGCTCAAATAAAAGTCGAGTTGAGTCAATACAAAAAGACTATGGTTCCAAGCGAATAAAGACGTTTACCTAGCACTAAAAAGCAGGCACTGCGGTCAAACTCCGGGCCTGCTTTTTTATGTGAATTGTAGGCTCTTAACTTGGTGTCTAAAACTAGTGGTGTCGATCATTTTTTCAAGGTATGGTTGTAACAACAAATTCACTGTTAATACAGTCATACCTTAATTCCTATTAGCCTCGATAAATCAATTCGTTATATTAAATACAACCATACGTCGATGTTGCCTAATACAGCCATACATTGATTTTTTTGTGACAGTAATATTCAAGGTATCAAAGCGCAGTAAGAAACTTTCTTACAAGAAAATAGTGCCATCACTGCCCCTAGTAATGTGCAAGTCGAAAAAGTCGCTTGGTAATTAAGGTACGACAGAATCGCTTGGTGATCACACAAGCGAAAGTGGCTCTGTAACTCGTTTTTGGACAGAAGTTTGTTATAGGTATTGCTAATTTAGTAAATAACGGATTATTCCTGATAAGGTAAGACATGTTGTTTTACGCTATCTGACTATCTTGACGCTAATAAGCGTCACTCCAACTTATCAAAGTTGTTTAGCATTTCCCGAATTGAAATCTGATTGCCCATACGTCCACGGTTCACATATTGATGTTTAAAGCTAACCGCGCCTTTGGAGCGAACTAATGATTCAAAGTCTCTGATGAAACTCTCTTCAAACTTGCTGTTAAATGTATTGAATAGGACAACACCTTTACCTGTGAAATCGCTATTTTTAGCAAACTGCCATATTGGTGGTGCTGGGCTGTATAACCAGATAGGCGAGCCTAAATAAATCGTTTCATAAGTTGATAGGTCAAGAATTTCTGGACTGATATCAGCAATATTGTTGCGAGCATCCTTTAGCGCACTTATCCACCCCGGAATGCCAAGATCATAGTCATCTGCTGTAATCTCGTAGAGATGTCCATTCTTTTTATCTGCTATATGGTTTGCTAGCACACCAGTACTTCCAGAGCGAGAAAATACAACTACAGCAACTTTAGATTGAGTCGCTACGCGACGAGAACCAACTTGCGTTAATAACTTATTTTTTGAAAACTGAGAGTTTTCGACTCGCGTTACCACAAAAGCAACAGTGAAGACCGCTACAATAGCGAGTACTGCAATTACAATTATCCAGCGTGTCATATTACTGGCCTACCCACTTCAAACTAAATCTTACGGAGTTAAAAAAGAAGCGCTTTGTAACCATACAAAACGCTTCAAACTTATTGGATCACTTTAGGTGCTTTTCAAGGAATGCAGAAACCTTGTCCATAGTCATACTTACTGCTTCAGGATGGTCATACAGTTCATAGTGAGACCAGTTTTCTAGATTAACCAGTTGTCGGTCTTGTGATTGAACAGAGCGACCATAAATTTCTTGTCCATCGCGATATGCACCAAACGCCCCTATTTTTTGACCAACCACGGCCATAACAGGCTGAGTCAATAACGTTTCTGCGAACGCAAAGGCATCCCAGCTTAGCGTTTTCTGTGCATGTGAGAACAACATACGTGTTGCTCCACCTTCGGTTTGTCCACGTGGCGTTTTATAGTATTCGGTAGCTTCGAACACGTCTCGTTCTGTTAATCCATTTTCTTTTGCAAATTCAACACTTGGAGGAAGAAGTTCATTGATTTGCAATTCTGAGCCACGCGCTTCGGCTGTTCGCTGTGCAGCCATAGCTTCCAGGTTGGCGATAGGGTCGTACATACTAAAACCTTCACGGAACAAGCGGCCTAAGTTGACAGGCGTAATACCTACGACAGCTTTCAAGCGCTTTTCGGTTAGGGCTGAATTGATGATGTAACCACCACCGCCGCAGATACCTAGTCCACCAATTCTATTCTCATCGACATAAGGTAAAGTCACTGCATAGTCGATAACGCGACTGATATCTTCAACACGTTGACTTGGATCTTCTACGTAACGAGGCAATCCCCCCGATTCTCCTTGGAAGCTCGCATCAAATGCGATCACGACATAACCTAACTCAGCAAGAGCCTTACCATAGACAGCGCTGGATGTTTGTTCTTTACAGCTACCAAAAGGATGAACGCTTATCATTGTTGGGTAGCGTTTTGATTCATTAAAGCCTTCTGGGAATAAAACTAATGCAGACATATCCCAAGCCATATCAGCATTTCTGAAAGTGATTTTTTGCATGTTCATAATCCATACCTTGAGAGTAAAAAGCCTTGAGAGTAGAAAGGCTCAAAGCTATTGAGCCTTTCATTGGGGAATATTAAAGAGTGCGTTGGAAGAAAGATGCGAGTTGGGATACTGCGTCATCGACGTATTCGGCAACATCATAAAGCGACATATGGTTTGCACCATCAATGATATACAAGGTTTTATCTAAACTCGCAGCTCGATCCATCAGGTCATCACTCATCCACTTACTGCCTGCGTCACTACCAACGACAGCAAGGATTGGTTGAGTCAAAAATGCTTCCGCTTTGTGGTACGCATCGTAAGTAATGATCTGGTTTAAGTTACGGGTTAGAGCAAAACCCGGAGCATTTGGATGTTCACAACGTGGTGTGTGGTAATATTCCCATGCTTCTCGCAGTTCTGCGTTTGGTGCATCTTCTTCACGCATCGGAGCTAGAGGAATGATTGCGAATTCAGAGCCATTAGCGTCAGTTGTACGTGCATTCGACCCAAACTCTAAGTAACCAAGGGCGTCAGCATCGTTAACCGAATTGTCCCAACCATTACGGAACATTTGGCCGATATTTACTGCGCTAACCATACCCAGCGCCTTAATACGACGGTCATTAATAGCAGCGTTTGCGCTGTAACCCGCACCGGCACAAATACCCATCACGCCAATTTTGTCGTTATCGACGTACTCTAGAGTTGTTAGGTAGTCGACGACTGCACTCACGTCTTCAGTACTTATATAAGGGTTTTCCATTTGACGAGGTTGACCCGTGCTTTCTCCTTGGTATGAACGGTCAAAAGCAATAGCGATTAAGCCGTTTTCCGCAAGTTTACTCGCGTATAAGCCTGCGGTTTGCTCTTTCACGCCGCCACCTGGGTGCGAAACAACAACGGCTGCATATTGTTTACTTGCGTCAAAATCTTTAGGGAAGTTGATAACCGCCGAAATCTCGATACCTTGACCGTTTAGATTTTTGAAAGTGACTTTAGACATAGCGACATTCTCCGTTAGAGGTTAACTGTTCATCTCAGGCTGACCTAAGCTTCGATGTAATATTAGCCAACAGACTGTTTCGGATAAATATCGTTTTACCTACATGACTGTTTAGTTATACTTAACAAATGCGAATAGAACCTTCTTTACTTTCATCACTGACATGGTTTGCACATATTGCTCGCCATCGCAGTTTCACTAAAGCGGCCTCAGAAATGGGGATAACCCGTGCCGCCTTATCACAACACCTGAAAGCGTTAGAACAACAGCTACAAGTTCGGTTAATTAATCGAACAACCAGAAGCATGTCGTTGACGGAAGAAGGCCAACGTCTGCTTGATATTTTGCAGCCGTCGTTGACTAGCATTGAACAAGTCGTTAATGAGCTGAACGAATCCCATCTAGAACCTTCTGGATTAATTCGTATAAGCGTTTCGAGAACCGCAGCTCGGCTTCTTATTGAACCTCACCTTGGCGAGTTCCTCACTCTCTATCCAAAAATACGCTTAGAGTTAATCATGGATGATGGATTCTCTAACATCGTTGCAGAAGGCGTTGATGCTGGCATTCGCTTAGGAATAAGCTTGGATGAACATATGGTCGCGGTTCCTATTACCCCACCGTTAACAACGGCAATAGTGGGCTCTCCTGAATACTTTAAGCGAAATGGACTACCTCAGACTCCTGATGATTTAGAAGATCACAATTGCCTTGCTTATCGTTTTACCTCGAGCGGAACAATCGACCATTGGTCGCTAACCTCTCCTGATGTTGAAAAACACACCGTCGTTTTCGAGCCTAAAGGCAATGCTATTTTTAATGATGACTATAGTATGTTAAAGGCCGCTATACAGGGTGTGGGTTTAGTGAAACATATTGATTTGTGGGTGGAAAAGCACATAAGTGAAGGAAGGCTAGCTCGAGTTCTAGCACCTTGGTGTAAAGAGTTTCCGGGGTTTTATTTATACATACCTTCACGAGAGAACATGCCTAAAAAAATCCGCGTGTTAATGGATTTTTTAATCGAAAAGCGTGAACTTCTGAAACCCAAAGAGTAGTTATCAGATTACTTTAAAGGTTCTTCTCCGCTTAGGTGAGCTTGATATTTGGGTAAAAAGTTGAGTGGGTATCAGGAACCGATGTTTGTCTGATCTTCAACTTAAAATAATCTGTATCTCTTACTCCTCTGGCTCTTCGTCTGAGTAACCCTATAGATACATTGCCAGCCTCAACCCGAGCGTTGGTCAGCTTGTATTTTGCGTAGTTACAGATACCTACTTTTCTTTCTAATATTGAGTCTGCAAAGCTGCTTAGTGACATTATCCGAGTTGACTTTGCTAGACGGCACCAAGCTTCAAGAGCGGCTGTCATGGTCTCGTAACAAGGCTCATCCCATATCGCTTGTAGCTGCTCTTTTAGCATATAAATCACGCACAACGTCTTGTTACTCTCAAGTAAATCGTCGAGTCTGTCAGACTGCTTGTCATCCAATTTCTGTGCATTTTTCAGTAGGAGGAAGAGTGTGCCTTTAAGCATCCTTTTCTCATCGTGCGAGCCAATCCTAAAAGCTTTCGCTCTCTCTTTTCTGATTAAAATGCAGTAGTTTTGCATCACATGGAATCGGTCAAAAACGATGTCTGCATGAGGTAACATTTTTCTTACCGCTGATTGGTAAGCTTGCCCCATATCCATTGATACCGCTTTAATTCCAGCCTTTGTTTCCTCTGATAGTTGCTCGAAAAATGAGATAAGGACTTCTGCTTTTCGTCCATGTTCTACCCAAATTAAATGACCAGAAACAAGGTCGTAAACGACGGTCATATAATCGTGTCGTTTAGCTCTAGCTACTTCATCAACGCCAATGTGGAGTAAGTTCTTTAGTTTCTCGGGTTCTAAAGCTGGCAGGCTTGAACGCAAGTATTCTCTATCGATGTTTTTGACTGTTTCCCACCGAATACCTAAATGCTGAGACACGGCATGTATGCTCATGTGGCGGCATAATCCACTGATAAACTTGCAAAAGCGAGCGGTATAGCGACCTCCTTTAGAGACATAGTCAGTATCTTCAATTAGCCGTCTTCCGTCTTTATCTCTGGTTTTAGCCAGTTCAACTTCTATCGTGCATGGCCGTCCGCTAACAGGCAGATCCTGAAGTCGTCTTTTGACATAGTGGTCTACGGTGCAGGTTGCACCTGTGATTGGATCTTTGACCTTATATCTTCGGTCTCGACGGCAACGAACGAAAACTGATTGGGACACTTCTTCTATTGAACAAGATTCGACACACTGACCTTTAAAGCAAAACAACGAGGAATACAAAGACGACAAAATACACTACAAACTTATAATAAAAATAAGCATTATAAATCATGTGATTATGATAGGTTCATTGATGTTGTTTGACTCATGAAAGCGGAGAAGAGCCCTTTAAATAGGGAAAGCGCGAAGGTACATTGAACAAAGTGGCATTAACCTAGCTCATTTCGGGGCAGATTCGTGTCAGGCTCCCTTGGTAATCACAACGACCTGATATGCTTTTGATGGTTTTTTCACCAAATTATTAATTTGTGGTAAGTTGTGGTAATTCGTTTACCACAACTTACCAAAAGCCATTTTGGAGCAAAGGCTTGTGAGCGGTTGGACCGCCACCGATCTCCTAGACAAATTTCGCCTATTGAAGCGATCTATTTTGAGCCGCGCATGATGAAAGACGAGATGCACCAAATAAGTGCTAACGACAACGTCACCAAACGCAAAAATTGCTAGCCATAAAATATGGCTAGCACAAACGTTAAATACAATTTTGTTAAAAATTACTTTTCAAGTGCAGACTGAATTGCATTCCAGTCTGCAATCTTAAAGTTCTGATTTTCATACTCATAACCAGCATTAACGTTGAAGCCATCCTGAGCAATGAAAAATCCATTAGGGAATCGATCACCTACCGAGCTTGAAACTGCGTGAATCCCATCCGTCTCGCTAGCTCCATCCAAACCATTCTCGTCGTCCGCCACCAACGCGAAACTACCAGCGTATTGATAAGCTTCATCAATGTTGTATACCGCGTAAGTGTGATTGCCCTGACTCGACACAATCAAATAGTTCACTATGCCGTTGTTGTAGATGGTGATGCCTTCTGCGTCAGCAACAAGTTGCTTTCCATCCACTTCAATGACCATCTCACCGTCAGTTGCCGCAGATTCATCGGCCGAGAACTTCCACACACCAACATCTTCTTCTCCAACATACAGTGTTGCCGTTGTAGCATCGACAACACAGCCTTCTGGTTGGCTATCGACTTTGAGTCGACGAACAATACGACCTTCAATGCCGGCTTCCTGAACTGTCAAACGCCACTGTTCAATATCTCCGCTCTTGCCGTTAACAAACACATATGGCGTACCGTCTGAAGATTGATAAGTACACAAACCATACACTTCGTTAAGTTCAGATTTGAGCTGTGCCACCTCTTGATGTGTGTTCTCACCTACTACATCCAGAGCTACAATCGGATTCTGGCTCTCCGTCGGTTCTTGGATTTTGTACAGCGCGATGGTATTAAATTCACGATTGCTCGCCGCTGCTAATGCAAAGCTACCACCATTTGTATCCGTCACAGACTGGATAATATCGACATTGTTTGGCTCCCCTTCATTGAGATATTGAAGTTCTGCACCATTCAGGTCGTAAGCCATTAAACCACCCTGCTTATTGGTCGCAATAATTAGGCTGTTCTCCGGCGCGCTTTGATTGAGCCAAAATGCGGGATCATCTGCCGCATCGCCATCATCGTCCACAGGATCGGTTTCACTGACTACTTTAACCAATGCAATACCCGTTGAGCTTAGGTTTTCTGGGCTCAGTACCTGAGAGATTTGAGTATCACTCATCGAATTTGCTTGATTAAGCGTTTCATAGCTTAGCTTCTCGTAAACCGGCTCACCGGCTTCTGAATTCGCTACCCAAAGACCATCATCTGCAATGCTAAGCGATTTAATCTCAGCAACGCCGTCTAGATGGATATTGGCAGCAAGTTGCCAGTCATCACGGCGATACAGCATCATTCCTTTGCCTTCATCACCAACGACCAGATAACCCTTACCGTCAGCCATGTACAAAAGGTCTAAAGCTTCTATTTCTTGCAGGCTGCCCAGAGGCTCAATACCATCGACCATGCGTCGAGAGTTAATATCTTCAGGATCCGCTCCATAAGCCCAAACGCCAACATCTTGTTCGGCAACGTACAAGGTCGCGGTTTCATCATCGACAATACAAGCACTTAACTCACCACCCACATCGAGCTCACGTACTGCGATAGGTGTGCCATTATCATCGGTCAGAACACTTTTGATCTCGCCATTTTCGTACTTTAATTTGTACTGCAGTGCCACGCCGTCTTCAGTAACGCCCGTGAGCAACAGCTCGCCATTGGTTGTATTTTTATGCAGACAAACTCCTTCGGCAGAATACTCTGTCGAAAGCGTACCAATCTCGTCAAGAACTACACCATCCTCGTGACCAATTGAATAAAAGACAAAACTGTTGTCATCGGGTAGTGCCAGAGCGAGTAAATCAACCGATTCACCGTTATCATCACTGATATCGTACCGGATATCCGCCCCGGTGATCTCCAGCCCTTCTAGCTTTTCTATCTCTACGCCCGATGGGTTATAGACAGCAAGTCCATCACCTTCCAGCGTGACAAACAATAGGCTGTTTTCACGGTTGTCACTATTAATCCAGTATGCTGAATCACCGATATCGTCGTAACTGGTATTAGCGGTTGCTGATGTTGTTAACACCTCAGCTTCTATTGCACCAGCACTCTGAGCTTCGACATAAACGGTTTCGGTATTTTCCAAGTCACAGCCACTTAGCAGTGCAGCAACGATGATTGAACTCAGTATTGAACGACGCATTTTTCTCTCCATGTATTTAAGTCAGGAGAGAATCTAGGTGGAACGCGTGAAAGATTTATGACAGAAAATACATTTATAACTTAATATCAATGAGTTACAACAAAAATCCAAACTAATGAGCTTTTCGGACTAAGAATAACACTACGTAATGTCTTACTGCTTCTATCAATAATTTGTCACATTGATATGGGAAGATAGGTCACCTGAGCTTTTTGGACTTTTATCAATCTGCACGCTTAAAAAGCGTATTTTACTGACCTGCACACTCTCGAATGAAAATAAAAAACCTAATTACACAATTCAATTACCGACTCTTCGATATCTTTTACGGACTCCGCTGCCACCGATTTTGGCTAGTGATACTGGTTATGTCTCTCACTGCTCTGTTCGCTTTTAACTACGTCAATGGGTATGTAAAACCGCAATCTCAATTAGACTGGCTAGACATTATCGGCGAAGGTTCTTCGACCATCATGGTACTGGTGTGGGTGCTCGTTATCCTCTCAACCCGAGCTCCGGGAAAGATTACCAACTATTTTTCGTTTGGCTTTATCTGTATTTTGCTATCCCTGTCTCAAGATTTCATCGACGAATTTATCAGGCTTGAGTCTTATACAATTGTCGGTAACTTAATGGAATGTATGTTCATTGGCTTAGGCATAGTGACGTATGCTTTCTGGCAATGGCGCAAAGAGCTTTTGGTCATCAATAATTATATTTCTCAACGACGCAAGCTCAATCCAAGAACGCCCATTCATGCTGAGCATTATCGCCTTCCTGATGTTCGCCATCTGCACCAGGCTTTAACCCGTACCAAGCAGATCCCCACGCATAACGAGACCACTTTTCTGTTAGCTATTCGTTTAGTCAATGAACGCCAACTCATTCACTCCTTATCGCTGAATGAAGTAAGTAGGTTAACTATCTCAATCTCAGAACTGTTATTTATCACGGCCCGAAGTGATGACTTAGTGTGTCATTGCGCTGCATACCGTTATCTGATTCTGATGGAAAATTGTAATGAAAGTGAGGCATCACAATTCGCCCGGCATTTAGAAGGGTTACTGAATAGTTTTGTCTTCTATCTGGATTCCGGCGGTTTCATTGAACTTGATTGGCAATGGAGCCTGACCCAAAGCCATGAACCTGCCCATACACCGCAGTCCGCTCAAAAACTGATTCAGGACTCCATGAAACCCTTTAACCACGTACAAAGCACCTAAAGGTATCAGCGTGAAAGCAAGTCATGCTCTGGTACCGCAATGGACTGAGCGAAATGATAAAGTAGTGCCTGCAAGACACCATATCGCTTTGTTGCTTGATCTGCTCAGCAACAGAGGGGTCAATATGCACTACGCGCTACGAAATACAGGCATCTTTTACCAAGACTTGATTGAGCGTGATTTAATGGTGAGCCCCACCCAACTTGCTCGCCTGATTCATAATATGACCAAACTGGAGCAGTTTCCCGACTTGAGTTTTCTGTCTGGACAACAGCTTATTCCCGGCGCTTTTTCAGATTCGAGTCACCTTATCGTCCATGCAGCAACGGTCAGAGAATTGATTGGAAATTTCGTGGCTTATTCTGAGATTTACTTTCCGCTGCTCAAACTTCGGGAACGCGTGGATGAAACAGGTCTCTACTTATTTGAAGAAGATCCTTTTGGTGAAGCCAGTTCATTGAGTTCCGGGGCGCGCATCACTTACCGTCGGTGGTTAATTGAGTATGTCTTTACATCCATTATTTCTGTCACCAATTGGCGCGCAGATCAAAATCTCCCCTGGTCTGTAAAAGTAGACTGGAGCGCCCCATGCTGGCAGGAGCAGTACGATGTTTACTGGGGCAAAGTGGAATTCAGGCAGTCAATGGCTTCAATGCACCTTCCCAAAGAATGTCTGGAATTAACCATATCGGATCGATCTTCAACACTTTACAAGGTCGCTCAACAAACAACGTCCCCACGACCTTGTGGCTTGCTGAGTTTTATCCGTGATCAACTTCGACAAGATCATCTGCAGGTTCCATCTCTCAATGATCTGTCTGAAATGATGAATATGAGCCCTGCGACCCTGAAAAGAAGACTCAAAAATCACGGTAGTACCTACCGCTCACTTTTGGGAGAGATAAATCGCCAACACGCCATTTATCTGCAAGAAATGAAGAAGTTGGATGATGTCCAAATTGCAAAGAAAATGCAGTTCTTCGATGTTAGTAATTACCGAAGGGCAGTTAAACGTTGGAAAATAGTTTAGCTTGAAGTGCAAAAATCATATCATCTATAGTGTGAAATACTTCCTTAAGGCTGTTTCCATTAAGAATCTACTCTAAATTACGATTTTATATCCTCTGTCTTTAACTCGTTATTATTCAATTTAATTTTAATTCTTAAACTCTTTTCGACTGCAGTAACGCAGTTGCATTCAGAATCGCATCTTTGGTACTAACGTCTATCACTTTGAGCTTTTGGAAACGTTCGGGCTCTTTAATCGCAACATCATGAGCAAATATAACAAACTTCGCTTTCTCGATATCTTTTTGTGTAATTCGATTGATTACACCGTTCGCTCCTTGTGTCTCAATCTTAATTTTAACTTTAAGAGCATATGCTGCTTTCTCTAAAGACTTAGCGGCCAGAAATGTATGAGCTACGCCAGAAGGACAAGACGTCACAGCCAAAACATCAGCTTCACCTTCGCCTTGGACAGAAAAACACGCCAAAGAACGACTAAAATCACTTTCGTCTTCTGTCACTTTCTTCTTCAACGCAATAACAACAAGAGCGGTCGTCAATGACCCAGCAATTGTTCCGATGATGTAACCAATTTTTCCATCAACTACTGGCAATACGATCCATCCACCCCACGGAGCATGATTCGCAACATGAAATATAAAACCAATCACGTTACCAACAATACCACCAGCTACAATAGCAGGTAAGACGCGAGCAGGGTCAGCGGCAGCAAAAGGTATCGCTCCTTCACTAATACCTATTATTCCCATGATACCAGCAGCTTTACCAGCCTCTCGCTCATCCCTTTTGAATTTACTTGGTGATAAGAAAGTAGCGAGAGCCATTCCGAGCGGAGGAGTGCAAATCGCAATTCCGACGCCCCCCATCAGCCAGGGTTGCGTGTTAACTTGTGTCTGAGCAAACAACGTTGCCACTTTGTTAATCGGGCCTCCCATATCAAATGCCGTCATAGCTCCTAATAGCGTCCCGAGCATTATCTTTCCGGATCCCGCCATTCCAGTAAGAACATCATTCATTGCTGTCATTGCGATAGCTATCGGTGATCCAATTACCCACATTACTGTGCCGCAAGTGACAAACGTACCTACTAACGGATATATGAATATAGAGCCAACTGAACTCATGCTATCTGGCAATTGAATTTTCTTTAACAACCAAACAACAAAGCCCGCAATAAAACCAACAACTATTGCTCCCAAAAAACCAGTATTGTAAAGACTTACTGCGATCCAAGACCCTATCATCCCAGGAGCAAGGCCTGGCTTGTCAGCAATTGAATAAGCGATGTAAGCGCCAAGTACAGCATTAAACAGCGTCAGGCCAGCAATCCCCATCTGAGCAACATCAGCTAGTATGCCCTCTTGTGGCACTGCCGCGTGTCCAGAGATCATGACAGATAGAGACAACAATACGCCTCCGGCGACGATGAATGGGATCATGTGTGAAGTGCCAAACAACAGGTGCTCTTTAATTCTCCCTAGCTTATATGCCCAGGGGCTTAAAGGTTCATAAACAGGTTCGAATGACTTTAGTTGAGAAGATTCTGATTGAGATTGAGTATCGGTGAGCATCTCATATACTTCTTCTCGCGATTCAGCAGATTTTAGTTTTTCTACAAAATCATCTTCAATGATTTTCGTAGATATCTGTGCCAGAACTTCTATGTGCTGATGTGCATCACCGTCAGGTGAAGCAAGCATAAAAAACACATCTGATAACTCTCCGTCTTCTGAACCATAGTCAATACCTGTTCGACTAATTCCTACGGCGACTGCTGGCTTTGAGACTGCGTTACTTTTAGCATGTGGAATAGCAATACCATCGTCAAACCCAGTGTTTCCGATCTCTTCTCGCTTCCAAACGTCAGATAAAAACAGTCTTTTGTTATTCAACTTACCTGCAGCTTCTAACATACAGGCAAGCTCTTCAAGAACTTGTTCTTTGGTTTGAGCTTTTAGTTCTAAACAAATCGTTTCCAGCTCTATAAGGTTTGTAATGTCCATTATTTTACCTTGCAGTATTCGCGATCAAATATATAACGAAGAGAGTTGTCGATACAGCACCTTAAGTCGTTTTCGGCACACTACGTGTTCGAATACCATTTTTACAAGTTACACGTAGTACACTGAGTATTAGATTAGTTAGTTACAAGATCAGGATATATAGGACTAAAGGGGCATTAACTGGATTAATGTAACATAAGACGTAAACTGTGATAGGACTCTTTCGTTTATCCAACTTAAATCAATTCAACCAACTGTGGCTATGTTAATATTCGCAAAAAAGAGAATGGGAAAAACATGAAAATAGTTGCGGTAACAGCATGCCCTACTGGCATCGCTCATACTTACATGGCTGCAGATGAATTAACAAAAGCTGCTGCTAAGCACAACGTGCAAATTAAGGTCGAAACTCAAGGTGCAATGGGAATAGAGAATCTACTTACCCCTCACGACATAGCTCAAGCTGATCGTGTGCTAATTGTGTCAGATATTGAGATTGAACAACCTGCCCGCTTTAAGGGGACCAATCACATTCAAATACCAATCGAAGATGTATTACTCAATGTGGACAAAGTGTTCCTTCTCCACTGCCGAGATTAATTGGCCTAATGAACGAGTACCAAATTACATTCTTCGTCAACAACACGAATGCGAGTGCTTACGTTGCACAACCATTGAGTCGGGTTGCAAAAAAATTCAAAAGTGCCTTACACATCATTAACATCACGCAAAATCGCAGCGCTAATTTGACTAAGTCGCTGGCCGTGTTTCAAGTTGGTTTACAGCAAGGCGATTTGTGTCAGATAACCGCTATTGGTATTGATGCAGAACTGGCGTGTTTCGTGATTAAAGACATCATTGCAGAACAGTTCACACTAGTTGGCTCTAATATAAATTATGAATTCTCTAGCAAATTGGCAAAACGCTTACCGCAACTCTGTCCACCTTGTGAAATTCAATGGCATTATGCAAAGGCTCATACTGAACTTACAAAGTTTGAGTGCTTAAAAGGATTAGCTCAGTTAATTCATCCTGCTCATCCAGACGAACTTATCCTTGCATTCATAAAACGCGAGGAACGTTCGTCAACTTGCGTTGCACCGGGAATAGCCTTGCCTCATGTTATGTTTTCTGGAATCGAGCATATATCTATTGCAGTAATATCAAACGAAACTCCAATGAACTGGGAGTCAAAACTAGGAAACGTCGACATGGCTATAGCACTGGTAATTCCCGATAAGCCAACTCGCGACCAAATAGTAGCGGCGACTAACCTCACAAGAAACTTGCTCAACGATAGAATGGCAGAACGTTTACTACTCACCAAGAGTAGCATCGAATTACAAGCGCTTCTGATGTATGCCACATCGAGACTTTTCACCTAATTAATTTAGGTAATGCCACTATATGATTAGACAGACCCTCGATATTCCGTTGGTGTCCTGCCAGTACGATTCTTAAACACGCGGCAGAAATAATTTACATCTTTAAATCCACAACGAAGTGATACCTCACCTAGCTTAAAGTTGTATTTTTTCAACATAAACTTGGCACGGTCAACTCTTACCCAAGTGATGTAGTCCGCCAATGTCATGTGCCCTTGCTGACGAAATAAGCGGGACAGATGATTAGCCGAAATACTGAACCTCTCTGCAATACTGTCCCGAGTTATAGGGCGATGAAAGTTCTCTTGAATGTAGATACAAATTCCCTGGTAGAGATCTTGAACGCGATTGTGACACGGCTTTTCTTCTGGAGCATCCAACATAGTTTTGGCGTACTGCAGTAATGCTTGTAACAATAACTCATCCATTGGCTTTTTCGTATTTTCACGAGCTAAAGCGCTGAGTGCTTCGAGAATGTTATCAATCGCAAATCCTGACCGAGTCTGAATACTGTACTTTTGAATATCGTAGAAACTATCTTCACCTTTCCGTTTACTAACTAAGCTCAAACCTAATTGGCGCCGACCAAACAGAATACTTAATACTGAACAATCAGTATCCCAATCTGGTTTATTCCAACAGTTTGGCGGAATAAAAATAGCGTCACCTTTATTAGCAGTTATGAGAGTAATTTTCCTGTTATGACTTTCCATTTCATTAATATAGTTTCCATCTAGAACCAATTCTAAACGAGGAAAGTTAACTTGATAGCTAAATTGGGGTGGAGTATGAAAATCACCAGCAAACCAAATACTATGAAACGGTTCTCTTTCATTTAATACAGCAGTAATTAAATCATGGAAAATCATTTTCATATACCCAACAAATTGCCTCTTACATTACTTAACCTAGATATAAACCATACTGGACTTTTGTGCTATTGATAAAAATCACATTTCGAAAACAAGGTTACAATAATCCAGCAATCGAATCAATTGTCCAGTTAAAAGGCAAAGTTGAAATCGTGCAACCCTCAAAAGACAAAGGCTAAAGCCTGGGAACCACCTGCCTTAAAGGAAAGAAAGCCAGGTCAAACTTGTACAATAAAAATTAAAGATATGACGATCTAAATCACACTACAATTAGTCAGTTACAATAGTCCAGTAAATGCATTTTTTCTTCACTACAGTCTTCTTCTCGATAGTTTCAAAATACCTCTGAAATAAAAACTATATTCATAGGGGTTCAAAAATGATCACCAAATTAATAAATGAAGACTTAATAAAACTAGACCTTAAAGCAACTTCAAAAGAAGAAGTTTTTAAAGAACTAGTTTCTATTTTACATTCCCAAGGACGTATTTCTGATAACGAAAGATTTCTAGAAGATATTCATGCTCGCGAAGCGCTAGGTAATACCGGTTTTGAAGATGGTGTTGCTATTCCACATGCCAAGAGTGCTGCTGTAATTGAACCAGCAGTTGTAATAGGTGTGAGCAAATCAGGGGTTGAATATGGCGCTGAAG
This sequence comes from Allocatenococcus thiocycli, assembly GCF_921292965.1. NCBI lineage: Bacteria > Pseudomonadati > Pseudomonadota > Gammaproteobacteria > Vibrionales > Vibrionaceae > Allocatenococcus > Allocatenococcus thiocycli. Next base: position 99,605 of record NZ_CAKLCK010000047.1, on the reverse strand, counting down.
ATGGATTGCCTTCTAAATTATTCTTCATGATCGCTTCACCTGACGGTGGCGATAATCATCACATTGAAGTGCTTGCGGAACTTTCCTCCAAGCTCATCGAAGATGGATTTATAGAAGCATTTCTAAATACGTCAACAAACAAGGAAGCACTGGACCTTCTTCTTGCGAAAGAAGATGAACCACAAGCGGCAATTCAAGCAGATCAGGGATTCATCATTGGCGTCACAGGTTGTCCTGCGGGCGTGGCGCACACGTATCTAGCAGCAGAAGCACTGGAGAAGGGTGCTGCGGCAATGGGATATGAAATAAAGGTAGAAACTAACGGTTCTATTGGTGTCAAAAACTCGCCTACAGTAGAAGAAATCGAACGTGCCGATGCCATTGTTGTTGCGTGTGATAAGCAAGTAGATATGAGTAGGTTTGCAGGTAAGCGCGTTGTAAAGACAAACGTTAAAGCCCCTATCCGCGATGCACAAGGAGTGATTAGAGAGGCGTTAGAATCACCTCAATACGATGATGAAGCGGGTAGCAATTCTAAAGTATCTGCTGCAACTAAGGCTTCTCAAGCTCGTTCTGATTTATACCGATACTTGATGAATGGCGTCTCACATATGATCCCATTTGTTGTGACTGGCGGCTTGTTGATAGCACTTGCTTTGGCTATAGGTGGTGAACCAAGCGAAACAGGCATGGCTATCCCAGAAGGCAGTATGTGGAACCAGATCTTAGAAGTCGGAGTAGTCGCCTTTACACTGATGATACCTATCCTCGCTGGTTATATAGCTTACGCAATCGCTGACCGTCCAGCACTTGCTCCAGGCTTAATTGGTGGTTGGATTGCAAATAACGGTTCTTTTTACGGTGCAGACGCAGGTACTGGCTTCATTGGTGCCATCATCGCAGGTCTTCTTGTCGGTTACTTTGTGAAGTGGATTACATCAATTAATTACCACAAGTTTGTCCAACCGTTGGTGCCAATCATGATCGCACCAATCACAGGATCTTTGTTTATCGCAGGCCTCTTTATTTTTGTTATCGGCGCTCCAATCGCTAGCCTTATGGATGGTTTAACCGCACTGCTTACCAGCTTAAGTACGGGTAACGTTGTTCTACTGGGCATCGTACTAGGTGGTATGGCTGGATTTGATATGGGCGGGCCATTTAACAAAGTCGCATTCCTCTTTTCCGTCGGCATGATTGCTAGTGGTCAAACTCAGTTTATGGGCGCAATGGCATGTGCGATTCCTGTGGCACCGTTAGGTATGGCAATCGCGACTGGTTTAGGACGAAAGTTAGAACTGTTCGAACCATCAGAGCTTGAGACTGGCAAAGCGGCTGGAGCTATGGGCCTCGTAGGCATATCAGAAGGTGCAATCCCATTCGCGGCTCAAGATCCTATGTCTGTGATTCCTGCAAACATACTTGGCTCAATCGTAGCGGCAGTAATGGCCTTCTCATTCGGAATCACTAATAGCGTAGCTCATGGTGGACCAGTTGTTGCTTTGCTTGGCGCGATGAATCACCCATTGCTCGCACTATTTTGTATGGCTGCAGGCGCAACAGTTACCGCTGTTACATGTGTTGCCCTTAAGAAGATCCGCAAAGCCAAACTGATCGCAGCATCAGCTTAACCTCCCTTATCTCTTCTCTCCTGGTCTGAGTAATCCTCAGGCCAGAATTTTCATCCGAGGTAAAAAACTATGTCTGACTTAACGTTGTCCGATACTCGAAAGATTAAAGTCCAAACCGCACGTCCTAAATTCTTACTAATGAACAATATGATTCAAGAGTACGCTTGGGGGAGTACAACTTCCATTAGCCAATTGTTTGCAGTTGCCAACCCAACCGGCAAGCCTCAAGCCGAGATTTGGATGGGCGCTCATACAAATGGTTGTTCTATGGTGACGGTAAACGGCGAGGAAACTAAACTTTCTTCATTAATCGCAAGCGATATGAATGCTTTTTTAAGCAAAGAAGTCGCGACGCGTTTCGGGGAACTACCGTACCTATTCAAAGTGCTTGCTGCCGAAAAAGCGTTATCTATTCAGGTACACCCAAACAAGTCTCAAGCTGAACAAGGATTCTCTAAAGAGGAAAAAAAAGACATCCCTTTGAACGCTAAAAATCGTAACTACAAAGATCCTAATCACAAGCCAGAACTCGTTTACGCACTAACTGATTATCAAGCAATGAACGGATTTCGTCCCATTTCCGAAATCATTAAAAACTTCTCCAGCCTCGCTATACCCGAGCTAAACCGGTTATTAGCTTATTTAGTCAAAAACCAAAACTCTGAAGGACTAAAAACTTTTTTCGCAGGTTTGTTGTCTCTTGAAGGTGAGCAAAAAGAAATGGCATTGACCATGTTACTACTTAAAGCTCGTATTACAGATTCAGAAATATTTAACGTCATCTTAGAACTGGAAACCCAATATCCTGATGATATCGGCTTATTTTCACCTCTCATATTGAACGTAATTACCTTACTGCCGGGAGAAGCAATGTTCCTGAGCGCAGAAACACCTCACGCTTATTTAAAAGGTACTGGTCTGGAAATAATGGCAAATTCGGACAATGTACTACGAGCCGGTTTAACACCAAAATACATCGACGTTAACGAGCTCATTTCTTGTACTAGATTTGAAGAAAAGCCGTTCTCTACTCTATTACTAGAACCAGATGAAAAGAATGAAATATTAGAATACCCAATTCCAGTCGATGACTTTAACTTTGCGATCATACCGCGTTCAAATCAGCGAGTTCTTGATGTTCAAACAGCCGAAATTTTACTGCCATTGGACTCTGATTTACTGCTGACCCATAAGAGTGGCGAAACCTGCAGGGTGAAAATGGGAGAATCAGTATTCATCCCTGCTTATGCAGAACACTACACAATGAATAGTGAAGGACGTGTGGCCCGTGCTTATTGTTAATATCTAGGAGGTAGCAATAGAAAGCACCATAGTATTTTTTAACCAGTAATTATGTTACTGGTTTTTTCATTTAACCTTACTCCCGCCACACCCTCATCGACGTTCAGCCTTTACCTTGAAATCTAAAAAATTCAATCAAGTATACATTTTTACAAAAACTAATTTTTTAATATTGTCGTTTTACACGAGAAATATCCTCTAGCTTCGTAGGTGCATCTTTCACAAAAAGGATATAAATCACATTTCAGAATAGGTGTTACAAAAGTACAGTATTTGTGTGTTTTTTACTATTTAAGAAAAGTGAAACATTAATTAAATTTAATACATTAGTTCAGTACCAATAAATTAAAAACAATTACAAAACTAACTAACGTCGGTTTAATAAATAAAACCTTTAAATAAAAAGATAATAAGGATTTTTAAAGATTTTTAAAGATTTATCTCATGTATTATTTGATAACAATAGTGAGCAGTAGTAGCATTTTTAATAGGCTTAAACTCACGTAAAGCTCTAAGCATCGCTTATGTAGTTGAAAAAGGCACCAAGCCAACTGCCCTCTAAATGATAGTGGCTTCAAATAACAGTACTGAACATCATATTCAAGTCCTACAAAAATCATTCAGAAAAATTAACAAATAGTTAGTTAAAAATATTCACCATGAGAAAGAAAAACATCAAAAATTAGACATTTTAATTAATCCATAAGGCGTGAAATCATGAGTACTATAACAGTTCAAGATACAAGCAATGGCGATTTAAAAAAACTTCTGAGTACATTGAAAGGCCACCTTTTATTTGGGACCTCTCACATGCTCCCTTTTATTGTTGCAGGCGGTGTACTACTGGCTTTAGCAGTAATGGCATCAGGTAAAGGTGCAGTTCCGGATGACGGTCTGCTATCAGATATTTCAAATATCGGAATTAAAGGGTTGGTATTATTCCCAATCATTCTTGGTGGTTTCATCGGTTATTCGATTGCAGACAAACCTGCGCTTGCTCCAGCGATGATTTCTTCCGGTATCATGGCAGACATGGGGGGTGGATTTCTAGGCTGTATCGTTGCGGGATTCATCGCGGGTGGCGTAGTATACCAACTCAAAAGGATCCCTCTTTCGGCCAACATGACTGCACTTGGTGCTTACTTTATCTACCCTCTGGTAGGCACGCTCATTTCTGCGGGTGTCGTTTTGTGGGGAATAGGTGAGCCAATAAAAATATTCATGGCTTCGATGAACGAGTTCCTTGCATCCATGGCTGGAGCATCTAAAGTGGTTTTAGGGTCGATTCTTGGAGGCATGACTGCTTTCGATATGGGCGGCCCAATAAACAAAGTAGCAACGCTATTCGCTCAAACCCAAGTTGACACCCAGCCTTGGTTAATGGGTGGGGTGGGTATTGCTATCTGTACGCCACCACTTGGTATGGCACTAGCTACGTTCCTATTCAAAAAGAAGTTCACTAAACAAGAGCAAGAAGCAGGTAAAGCAGCAGCCATCATGGGCTCAATAGGAATCTCTGAGGGCGCTATTCCATTCGCAGCAAACGATCCTTTACGCGTGCTTCCTTCAATTGTTGCAGGTGGTATCGTTGGCTGTGTATTCGGTTTTTTAACTAACGTACTACTTCATGCGCCCTGGGGTGGCTTAATCACAGCACCAGTTTCGAGTAACATCCCAATGTACGTTGTAGGTATCGCGCTAGGCTCCCTAACGACAGCACTCATCGTCGGATTCTGGAAACCAGTTGTGGAAGAAGAGCTTGAAATGATCATAGAGCAAGCTGCTCCTGCTCAAATTCATGCAACACAATCAACTGGTGAAGGCGAATACGACATCGTTGCGGTTACTTGTTGTCCATCAGGTGTCGCACACACATTCATGGCAGCAAAAGCACTAGAAAAAGCAGGTGCGAAGGCTGGATTCAAGATCAAAGTAGAAACTCAAGGTCAGAACGGCATTCAGAACCGTATATCTGATTTAGATATTGCCAACGCGAAACTGGTGATACTTGCTCACGACATTCAAGTGAAAGATGCTTTCCGCTTCAAAAATGCAAAAGTAATTGAATGCTCGACTAAAGAAGCGATGCGCAACGCATCAACTCTGATAGAAGCTTAAAACCTTAAGCTCCTGCCCCCAAGAGCCCTTCCCCCCGAAGGGCCCTTTTTTTAAAACTCTCCCAACCCCAAACCTTAGCTAACTATCGCGTGTAGATTGCAAGTCAAAATGCTCATGGGCGTCTTTCTTATAGGCTACAAATTTTCAAATCAAACGCAGAGGTACCGAATCAGTCTCTACTCTACTTATTAAACACCAAAAGCCAATACCCTAAAAACTCTCCGCCTAAAACAGGAAAACCTATATCTAACCTTTCCATCATTGTAACTTTATTACCACTTTGAAATTTAAATTAAATTTAAAAGGCTAAATTGACAATTAATGCGATCCAATCTAGATTAAAAACATATTAATGTAATTTAATTTCACAAGGAGTGAACTATGCTACCAGCAATAAAAGAGTTGTTTGTATCTGAAAAGGACTATGCAGGTCGAGACATCGATGTTGTGATCATGCGTCTAGCTCGACAAACGAGAACAGATCCGCTTGTTTGGTCATATATCCGAGAGTTATCCGTATACGAAAATACCTCAAATGGAATGAGAGTTTACCCTCATGAGTTGAAGAAGTACGCCTCTTAATTTTATCATTTAAAGCAGTTGAAATTGGAAGCCGAAAGCCCGATGTAATACCATTACGTGAATACCGTTATTTTTCAGATAGTTACTCTTTTTCTAACAGCTCCCCTAATGATAGAGCTTCGTGTAACTGGGCTATTCATAAGAATGTCGTAACAAACAAGGTTATACTCTAACGGTAGAAATAATTTGCTGCATGACCAATTCACTAACTAACACCGAGCTGTCACTAAAAAATGATACAAAACCACTAATCAAATGGCAATATATACAAAGAAGCAAAAGTCGTCTTTAAAAATATAACGGATGAACATATTCTTTAGCTTAGAACGAATTAAATTTGGGAGAGTTGTGTGGATAGTTAGTTGGATTGGACTTAGGCGTTTAGGTGTATAGTTAACTAGGCAGTTAACTCCCTAACATTTCATGGAAAGTCGAACACAACACTGGTCCGCTGCGTTCCAATATATCTTAGAAAAAAAGGTGGGGCCTCCCCCGTTAAAACTCAGGCCCCAAAAGCAGTAAGTGCTATTTTCTGCTAAGAATGAAATTATAAAAAAGCTCGCAGTCGTATAAGGTTTTACTTCATTACGCGTTTTTTGGCTCGATTCCAGCGAGAGTCTAATTTTTCAAGAGCTTCTTCGAAGTTACGTGATGTCATTACATCTTGGATGTAACCACCAGCGTAGAAGTCAATTTTAGAGCGGTTGTTAACCTCAATAAACGTAGATGAAGACACCGGTGTTTGAATTACAATAGGCTCGTAGCTCATATATTCATTAAGCTGTGCTAACGAAGGTTGCTTGGATTTCAAAGTTGGGATAAAGCCAGCAATTTTGTCAAAATCCGATTCTTCAATAAGGAACTTCAAGTAAGCTTTAGCTGTTTCTTTGTTTTTTGAGTGATGGCTAACGGCATACGCCCAATCATGATTCATTTGCGCTTTTAAAACGCCGGAGTCGTCTGCTGGGATTGGCATAAATCCGATATTCTCAGAATTCGCGCCACGTTCAATGACTTGAGGAATAACCCAATTCCCTAAGTAATACATAGCTGCATCACCTTTCGCAATTGCATTTTTAGAGTCTTCCCAGGAGTTAGTCATCAGATCTTTTTCTGTGAGACCTTCGTCAATTAATCTCTTAAGAACACTAAGTGACGTATTGTAGGCAGTATCACCTGAAAACGGCTTGTCTTGCTCCAACATTTTCTCATACACATCATCACTACCTTCGACAACTAATGGAAATTTATCCCATTGCTGAAGTGGCCACTGGGCGCCAAAGTTAATATAAAGTGGAATCTGGCCATTTTCCTTGATCTTCTTAGCCGCCTCGAAGAAACCAGATAAGGTTTTAATTGGAACTTCTACACCTGCCGATGCGAGTACTTCTTTGTTATAAACTAACCCTTCCACTGAGTTACCCATGGACACACCATAGGATTTCCCATCATTTTCCCAAGCATCAAAGAAGTAAACTTCATCACCCGAGTAAATATCGTTTAGTGGTTCGTAAAAGTTTCCATACTGTTCTGATGGCACTGAAGGAAGAATTAATAGCAAATCACCATAATCACCTGTGTTCATTCGTGGTCGAATACCACCTTGGTAATCCGCAAATGCGAACACATTCACTTTCGAAACGTTCGGATAAAGTTTCTTAAACTCCGCTTCATATCTATCGTATACACCAGCCTCTAGTAGATCTGTTCGATTGGTATAAAAAGTAATCTCACCTTTAACTTGATCAACCTTAATCCCATCGGTTACCGCAGCATTAGCCACGCCATAAAGACCAAATAAAATCGATCCGGCAATGAGTGTCTTTGAAATCGCAGGTACAAATTTTTTCATTCTTCTTCTCCGTATTAACCCCAGTGATATCTAGGCATTTTTGTTTCAGCACCAAAATAATAACGTTACGGTTTTAAATTGACAATTAAGATTACCATGAACGTGATAACAATCACTGTAACATTTAAACAGAAAGCAATTAAAAACCAAATAAAACCTTCAGTATCAATTTCTTAAAGTATTTTAATCAACAAAAAATATCATATTAAGTTAAAGTGATACTAATCACATTTATACAATAACCTTGCACTAAAACACAAAATCGAAACGTTACCATTATCTAGTTGGATTATTTAATACACAATGGATTGGACATAAAAAACACAAAAAAGGACACCCTGAATATGAAAGCGATCTATTACGCCCTACCATTCGCTCTAGGTTTATCAGCCTGTAATTCAACACAAGTGAATCACTCTACCGAGCAGCCTTTTCTCTTGGATTCAATGGACAGCTTTGTCGTTCAAGAAGGCACGCAACTTACCTTAAATGGTCAGACATACCGTTTTGCAGGAACCAATAACTACTACATGCACTACAGGTCAAACGACATGATCACCGCTGTGTTGGATGATGCAAAAGCAATGGGGCTTAACTCTATACGTGTATGGGGTTTTATGGAAGGTGTCAGCCACGAGCATACCATGCAAGCAAAGCCATACGTGTATACGGCACCAAATAATGTAAATAGCGCGCTTGAAAGGCTGGACTTTACCATTGCAGAAGCGAAAAAGCGGGGTATTCGCGTTGTGATTGCCATGACCAATAACTGGGGTGATTTTGGCGGAATGCAACAATACGTTGATTGGTTTAATGGAACACATCATGACGATTTTTATCGTAGCAAAGAGATTAAAGACGCTTATAAGAGCTACGTAAAACACCTTATCGAACACAAAAACCAGTACACAGGTATCGCAAACAAAGATGAAACAGCGATCATGACTTGGGAACTGGCGAATGAACCGAGAGCTCAATCAGACACCAGTGGTGATCTGCTATACCAATGGACTAAAGAGATGAGCGATTACGTTCGCTCGTTAGCACCAAACCAGTTAATCGCATTAGGCAGTGAGGGATTCTTTACAAGAAGCGGCGAAGAAGATTGGACATATAACGGTAATGAAGGCGTAGACTGGGAACGCATTATCACTCTACCGAATATTAGCTATGGCACCTTCCACCTCTATCCAGAGCATTGGGGAAAACACGACGCAGAGCAATGGGGAACAAAGTGGATCCAAGACCACGCAGCAGCAGCACAGGCTGCTAACAAGCCAGCGGTTCTTGAAGAGTATGGTATTGGAAAAAATGAGCCGCAGAATCGTGATTTTATCTATAAAAAGTGGACTCAAACGGCTTACGAAGAAGGCTTAGCCGGAAGTATGTTCTGGATTCTGACAGGCTACGAGCCAAATCAGAAGGACAATCTCTACCCTGATTACGATGGCTTCAGAATTTTAAACGACGGTGGTACGACAGCCCAGATTCTCACTAATCATTCTCGCCAAATGCGTGGAATGAAATACAGCGAAGAAGATACGGTATATATCACTTACCCAATCGATGGCATGAAAGTTTCAAACGCAAATTTCAAAGTAAGTGCCTACCCTTTCACGACAAATGGCAATAATCTGGAATCGATTCAACTTCGAGTACCAAAAATCAACCAAACAATGGAAATGACTGATATTGATGGGGATGGATATTACGAAACGACTTTAGATTCATCTAATGTGGGTTACGGTGAACACTCACTAATCGCTGTCGCAAACTTCGAAAAAGGAGAGCGCAAAACTCAAAAAGTCAAAATCGTAGTGGACAGACCAATAAAAGGTTACGAAATAGGAACCCAATACGACTTTGAAAATGGTTCTGCGTCTGGATGGGAAAAAGAAGGGACTTGGCAAGCTAGTTGGAAAAATCCTGCTCTTGAGGTAACTGATGATCTTGGCAGTAAGATGCTTAAACTCAACGTGGTTTGGTCTGGTAAAAATGACTGGGAGGAACTGAAGCTTCGAAATATGTCTATTCCAGACTTCGGACAGCATACCAAAATGAGATATGACCTCTACGTTCCAACAAATGCAAACAATAAAGGTGGATTAAGACCCTATGCTGCCTTAGGTGACGGGTGGGTAAAACTAGACACCGACAAACATCGAGTCGCAGTAAAAGATTTAGAAACAGTTACGCTAAATGGTAAGTCATTCTACAAACAAACAGTTGAAATCGAACTAGGTGACATTTCAACTAAATTGCCGGATATATTTCTCTGTATTGTTGGCGACAAGTTTGAGTTAGATGGTTCGGTTTATATTGATAACATCGAATTTCTCAAACCAGTCTATTGATATTCATATACAAAGAGGTTCCCTTGACCTTTTTACATTCAGCCACTCTTCAAATAGCAAACGCCTAACCTCAGATAGAGGTTAGGCTCTGCACTCACCGCATGTTGATTTGAGTGACTCCAAATACTTACCGCTAGAAATCAATTAAAAAGAACCTAAGCATTACGAACTCTACACCACTACAAGGAAAGACAATATGTATAGAACTAGCAGCTTAGCCTCAGCTATAGCTTTAGCTTTGATCACAACTAATCTCATAGGTTGTAATGGAAGTTCTGACGGTGATCCGACGGATTATATTTCGCCATCTGGCAACGGCATAAGTAGTACCGCCATTTCTTATCAAGATAATGAGGTTTATCTAAATGGAGTTAACGTTGCGTGGTTGGATTATGCAAATGATTTCGGAAACGGAATAAATGAAAGCGCGTTAAATACGCTTCTAGATCAAGTTAAAGAGGCGGGAGGGAACACCATACGTTGGTGGATACATGTTAATGGTAGTCAAAGTCCTGTTTGGAATGAGCAGCATACCGCTATCGCTCCAGCAACTGAACAAACACAAATAATTGATGACATTGAACGCGCCCTTGACCTAGCTCAGGCTAAAGGTATCTATATCATGCCTTGCCTTTGGTCATTTGATATGCTGGCTCAATCACAATTAAATATGAGTAGTGCTATAGTACAGGCAAACTATTCCCTGCTAAATAATGAAGATGTTCGTCAAAGCTATATTAATAATTTTATATCTCCTCTTTTAGATAGGGTGGCTGGCCACCCTGCACTTATCGCTATTGATTTATTTAATGAGCCTGAGAATATGACAGAGTCTTGGTTCATTGAACGAGAAGGTCTAGAACCTTCTTTGATTCCAAACCTTAACGATATACATACCACAACTGCAGTTTTCAGTAACGCGATACACGAAAAAGCTCATCAACTAAATAAACAAGTCCTAGTTACAACTGGGCCAAAATCACTGGGGATGTTCAATACCGATGGATTTGGTGGTACTAACTATTATTCTGATGAGAATATGATTGTACTTGGTGGCTCAGAAGCACCGTTAGATTTTTATGCTCCCCATTATTACGATGACCTAGGTAAAAATGGTGCCTGGTCTCCCTTCTACCATAAGGCGAGCTATTGGGAGTTAAACAAACCTATCGTTATTGGCGAATTCTTCGCTGATAAAAATGCTTATAAGCCTGCTGAGTTCAACTATTTTAATGACCCAGTTGCAGAGGAACAGCTCTGTATAAGATTAAACGATAATAATTATGCTGGCGGCATCTCTTGGCAATGGAACAACGAGTACAACGAATCCGTTTTAAACTGCGTCCGCGCACTAAGTAAGGCCTCCGAACCATCTGATAGCAGTGCTCGCTTCGATTTTGAAACTGGTGATATACCCGAAGGGTTTATCGCAGTATCAGAGACATCGGGTGATATTCAGTTGAGTGTTACCTCTACTAACGGTCATTCAAGTAGTAATGCGTTAAGCTTAGCTATTAACGACCAACCAGGAGAAAAAAAGAGCTATCTACACCTTCCATCTTCATCACTTGATACCTCAGAATTAACAAGCATAAATATATGGGTTTATATAACCGCAGAGGCAGCATCTTCGGGCTATAGTGGCGGAAAGTTGTACGCAAAAACAGGCGATAGTTGGCAATGGAGCGAAAGTGAGTGGATAAATGTTGCACCGGAAGAGTGGACACTTTTTAGCTGGTCTCCTGCTCAAGCGCTTACAGAGATTCAAGAAGTTGGCTTACAACTCTACGCAAGTGACCAAACAGATGCGGCAAACAACGTAAAAGTTTATATCGATGACATCAGCATGATAAGTAAACCTTAATCCCGTACAAAAAACACATATTAAAAGAGATAAAATACAAGGGATAACCTTACATTATCCCTTTATAGTTTTTCGCTGGCACCTAAATATATTGAACCACTCACCCCTATGTAATAATTCTAAGCGATCAGTTACTTCAGCTTGGTTATAAACGATCCTTTAAAGTACAGCAGACGCTCTATATAGCATTACATCAGAAGTCGCATTGATTACATTCACTTCGCCAGGTCGCTGATAAAATGCACTGCCAGGCCCAGAATAATGCTGCTGGTTGCTGAGTTTTACTTCGCCACTTAATACAAACCAAATACATGCTCCCTCATAAGTAGGAGTAGTAAGTGACTGACCAGCTGTTAAATGGTATTCGCGCAGGCGGAAGTCATCGACAGGTACCACATATTCAAAACTACCGTCGTCATTCTTCTGAGGTTCGACAGTCATAGGTATTACCGGTGAGAAATCTGTAATAGCTAACAGTTCGTCAATGTCTACATGTTTAGGCGTCAAACCGCAACGAACCACATTATCCGAGTTCGCCATCAGTTCAATATTTTGTCCTTCAAGATAAGCATGTGGAACGCCTGCCCCTTGAAATACTACGCTTCCTTTTGGAACATACATCAAGTTCATGATAAATATCATAATAAGGCCAGCGTCAAGATTCATTCCTTCTCGCTCAATTCTGTCCACAGCTCGCATAAACCAGAATAAAGACTCCGACTTTGTTATTTCATTTTGACAATATGCACCTTTATGCTCATTAATTAACGGACAAAGCAAGTTTACTAAGTCCGATTGGGACAGCGAAAAGATAGATGCAACAAAGCCTTTAATACCTAACTCTTGATATAACTCAGCGAGCGGTATCAATGACTTGTGTCTTCTTAGCTCCACCTCGGCTTCCGTAACGTTACGGAACCCATGTAACAGATAAAAATCAGACAACGCTAACATCAGCTCCGGTTTGTGGTTATCGTCTTTATAACTGCGTTTATCCGAACTTTTGTTCATTGCATTCTCTCGTGCATAACCGCGTTTTGCCTGCTCAATAGTAGGATGAACCTGAATTGATAACGGCTCTTTAACATCCAATACTTTAAGTAGATAAGGTAAACGACTACCATATCTCTGTACTTGAGTCTTGCCTAAACGGTACTCAGGTTCTGCTTGAATCCAAGCGGTCAACGTAGAACCATCAACTAAGGTTGATGACCCTAACAAATGATCTCCAAGCCACAACTCTGCAATCGGTTCGTTTACCTGGTCCATTCCTAATAAAAGTGGTAAGTAATGAACTCCGCCCCAATCATATTTTTTAACTGCACTTTTTATTTCGATCATCTTACACTCCTACCAAAGGTCTCTCTTACCAACTGCTGCCGGTACTTTTAAGTTATTAATTTTGTTTTAAATTTGCTTAGTTCAGATTGTTGCTTGTCCGTCAATGCGAACAGTTTCTGGCTACGAACGTTCACAGCTTCTAAGGATTGAATACTTGTATCTAGGCCGATGACATTCGAAGTGACAGAAGAAGATATGTGTTGGCAAGACTGCAATTGCTCATTCGCAGATAGAGTTACTACATCTGTTTCTTCAGCTAGCGCGGATACATGTTCGTTAATCTCGCTGATCGCTGATTTTGTTTTACCTAAGTGGCCTGTATTACTTTGCATCTGCGATGTACAAGTCGACATATGGGCAACTGCGACAGCACTAGCTTGATTTAGATTATCAATAAGATCCTGAATTTTATGAGTCGCATGGGCAGTCTGTTCTGCCAACGCACTGACCTCATCAGAAACAACGGCAAATCCACGACCGAGCTCACCCGCCCTAGCGGCTTCGATAGCGGCATTTAATGCTAAGAGATTGGTTTGACGAGCGATGTCTTCAATTACTTTAATAATGTTGCTGATATCTCGTGTTCTTATTTCAACATCAGCAATTGTGCTGGAGCTTTGGATGAGTAAGTTACCCAATTCATCATTCCCAGACACAGTTTGGCCAACATAGTCCAGAGCTACACTGACTAAGTCATGAATGTCGTTTGTATGTTCGTTCGTTTTTAAAATGGCTTGCTGCGTCTCTTGGCTAATACTCGCCAATTCCTCAGCAGCAGCTGATATTGAGTGCAAAGAAAGTGTTTGTTTACGCGCAGAATTACAAACTGCACTAATATCCTCAGAGTTAGTTTTACTCTGGCATTGAATACTTACATTGTTGGACTTTACTTGCTCTATTAGCGCCCGATTATAGGACATCACTCTGTGGATCTGACTGGTAAGTGTTGTAAACTCCGAGCTCCAACCCGTCACTTTTACACTTTGCGCATAATTGCCTTTTACAAGTTCATCTAACACCGACAATGTATAGTTAATTGGCTGTTTTATCTTACGTGTTAGAATAATACCTGCGACAATCAGTACCACACCAGACACTCCCAGCATGATTAACTGGATGCCTATAATACTATCGAGTAGATGGTTAACATTAGACTGTAGTTCCTGGCTTACACCTCCAACATAGCGGTTAACGTCTGACAATTGCTGAGTTAGTTGATTGTCGAAATAACTATAATCGTCTCGAAGCTGATTCAAGTTTTTCGATAGTCGTAGTAATTCAGTCTTAGTTGTTATTAAACTTTGCTCAGAGAAAAGCCCTTGATTTAAGCGCTCACTTACATCTAGATAGTCCTTTTCGCTATTTAGTAAAGGGATTTCATCAAGCAGATATGACTGTTCTTCACGTAAGGTTGGTTCAAGGAAGTTTATCTGCTCTGAGAAAGATATAACTTTATCTAACTCATTGGCGAATAAGGCTTGGCTTAAGACAACCATCGCTGCGTTGTGTTTTTCTAAATAGGCTTCTACGTCTTTCTTATGGAAATCGTCATCGTTAGATAATTTACCTAGCACCCGCTTCAGTGAAATACTCAATGATGCTGAGAGATTGTCCATCTCTTGCTTTTCATTATTTAACTGATGCCTAAGCCGTATAGAATGATCTTTATTTTTTCGTATTGCAGAAACATTGGCTTCCAGCTTAGCCAATAACAACGATACATCTTCAGGAACGAGGATATCAGTTAAGTTACTGTCATCAATTTCTTGAGAAAACGATTTTAAGTAATGTTGAACTTTACCGTACGTAGAATCTACTGCCTGTTCATTTCTCGCGGATACTAGGTCCGAAACATAGCGACCCAATGCTTGTTGCTTCTGTTTTAGTTCACTGGCTTTTTCCGTTAGCAGCAGTGAACTTCTAATATTACTAGCAAGAATATCTTTAGCGTCGGAAGAACGGTAAACAGTAAAAACGTTAGTCAATGTGAAGATGGTCAACACGCATACAAACGCTAGAATAATCTGAGTAACGACTTTCATAGCTTTCTCTAGTCAAACGGGAAAAAGGAGAGAGCAAAGCTCTCTCCATATAAGGACATCAGGATAAATAAGGGGGTCCCTGTTAGAACCAAAGTTCAGCTTGAACACCAAAGTTCAACGTGTCAGTTTGACCATCGCGCGTATAACCAGAATCAACGCGGCTTTGCACTTCGTCATCCCATTTTGCGTATGTAACAAAAGCACGAAGCTGCGGACGAGCCCAAAAACCACTTTCTAGAGTTAAAGTTGGAGCAATTGTTGCCTTAATCAGGCCACCATCTGCACCATCAGTTTTTTTCTCGTTCGCATTTTCATAGCCAACTTCGTATTGCATAGCGAAGTTTTTGGTGATTTGGTGATGCGGGCGCACACCGATAGCATAAATGTCACGGTCATATCCCTTGGTTGCAGAGTTTGACCAATCACTCCATGGTGCATAATCAGAGTCTGTTTGGTAGAAAGCAAAGGTCGACATTTCCCAGTTTTCGCTTAAGTTTACTAAGCCATCAAATACAATACGTGTAGACTTAGTATCTTCTGAGTTTGCGAAGCCCCATCCGTTTTTACCTAGCGAATCGCCGGCGGCTAGCCCTTCACCATATTGAAGTGTGATACGAGAATAGCCATTAGCTACGCCATAAAAACCGTCGAAATTGTAAGCTGCTGCCAATCCAAGTCCATCTGTTGCAGCACCTTGATGCCACGGATGTTCCTCCATCGTATGACCTACGAATTGGAGTGCCAAACCAGTACCGAACATCTCTTTGAAAATCAGGTTTACAGATAAGTCTTCTGGATAGCCTTGCTTAGAAGTATCTACTGGCGCTTCTCCATTGCGGTCACTTGGCATGAATGCATAGAAGCCTAAATCCATCTTTGCGATACCAACATCAACATTGTCTACACCGCCGCCAGTACCGTTATATTGAATGTATTCCCAGTCATATTGGTGATTAGAAGTGTTATACGTGTTGTAACGTTTACCAGCCCAGAACGTAACGCCTTGAGCAAAGTCGAAGCCACCCATTTCAACGTAACCTTCACGAAACTGAATATCGTGACCATCACCATCAACACAATTCCAGTCAGCAGTGCATGTTGTTTCGTGAGTCAGGTTAGCTCTAAATTTAGCCCACGTGCCTTCGTCGGTAGCAAACTTGACTGTTGGCAGCAGTTCAACTTTGGTATTTTGTTCGTTACCTAAACGGAACTTACCGTAGTTAGTAAATAAACCCACAGAGTTTGAACGAGTACCGTCGGAATTAACCAACAGCCCAGACTTCAAATACCCATGTAGTTCAGCAGATGTTTCCAGTGCCATTGTTGGTGCAGAGACAGCAATTAGGCCAAGTAAGATGCTTTTCGTTAATTTATGTAGTTCCATAGCGCTTCTTCTTATCGTTAAAGTAAGAGTTAATATTCCTTATAAAAGCCACAACCACTGCTATATAAGGCTCCGTTCATTTCATCCCTAATGTATCAAACCAAAAAATGATAACGTTACGATTTTGATCACCAAAAATAATTTTCTAATAAGTTTTAAATCGTAAATGGGAATTGGATTAAAAATTTTGGCTTTGCGCCAATATTGTTTATTGCTGATGATCACAGTTTATTTATAAAGCAAAACTTTGATCACATTAATGTAATTAGCGGGAGGGATCTCCCTCCCTAAATTGGATTTATAAGAACTCTTGGTTTTTTCTAATCAATGTCAAACGTTGCTGAACGCACGCTGCAGAAGTCAATGGATCTTCCGGCGTGTTTATTACGTAATCGACCAATTGATCTACCGTTGTTGTCAGAACATGACAACGAGTATCTGACGAAGCGTAGTAAATAAACACTTCACCATTCTCGCGAGCAATCAAACCATTGGAAAATACGACGTTAGATACATCACCAACACGCTCCTCACCTTCAGGAGCTAAGAAATACCCACTTGGTCGGTGAGTCACTTTAGCTGGGTTGTCTAGCTCTGTCATAAAAGAGTAAAGCACATAACGTAGTCCTGCCGCTGTCATACGAACCCCGTGGGCAATATGAAGCCAACCTTTTTTTGTTTTGATAGGTGCAGGGCCTTGGCCATTTTTAGATTCTTTGATGGTGTGATAGGTTTTCGGATCAATTACTTGCTCTGCGTCTACCACAGGGTTTTCCATTGAATCGGTAAAGCCCATACCGATTCCACCACCTTTACCTGCTTCAATAAAACTATCTTGTGGACGAGTGTAAAGCGCATACTTGCCGTCAACAAACTCAGGATGCAGAACTACGTTTCTCTGCTGAGCTGAGCGAGTTTTTAAATCAGGTAAACGTTCCCAGTGTTTAAGATCGGTAGTACGGACAATCCCACATTGAGCAACAGCCGCTGACTCATCACCTGGTGCTGCATTAGGATCTTTCCTTTCTGTACAAAATAATCCGTAGATATAGCCATCTTCGTGTTTGACCAAACGCATGTCATACACATTAGTATCAGGCACATCAGTCTCTGGAATTTCACAAGGCCCTTGCCAAAACTGAAATCCATCTACGCCATTTTCTGATTCAGCTACCGCGAAGAACGACTTTCTGTCATCGCCTTCAACTCTAGCCACTAAGTAGAATTTTCCATTTAGCTCGATAGCACCAGGGTTTAGAACTGCGTTAATACCCAACCTTTCCATTAAGTATGGGTTAGACTCTGGATTAAGGTCATAACGCCACGCAAGTGGTGCATGTCCAGCAGTTAAGACCGGCTTTTCGTGACGACAAAAAATGCCGTTTCCTGGCAAAACTGGAGGATTTTTATATTGAGTGTTCTGCGCAAATTCTTTTTTTAGCGCTTCTAATCTCGTCTTATAAATAGACATATTTGTTTCCTTTGAGCTCTAGTTATTTATAAATAACTAGAGCGCTTATAAAGCAGGTTAAAAAAATAACGTTACGATTTATTATTAAAACACTTCAGACTTTGTTTTTAATTCGTGCATAATGTCATCAATCGTTGTATAGGCAACCGCTGAATAAGTGTCAGCAGCACCGTAATACACAGCAATTCGACCAGTTTCAGCATCAGCAAGAGCTGCACATGGGAAAGCGACATTCGGAACAAAACCAGTCGTTTCATACTCCTTCTCTGGAGTCAAAATGTAGTCACGTGTACGGTACAGTACTTTCCATGGCTCGTTGATATCCAGTAACGCAGCACCAAAGCTATATACATAACCATTACAAGTACCTGAAACACCATGGTAAATCATTAACCAACCTTCACTTGTTTCGATTGGAATTGGGCCAGCACCAATTTTGGTACCTTGCCACCAGCCATTACCACCTTTACCCATAACGTGACGATGCTTGCCCCAATATTCCATATCATTAGAATGGCTTAAGAAAATATCACCAAATGGTGTATGGCCTGAGTCAGATGGGCGGTTAAGCATCAAAAATTGCCCATTTATCTTACGAGGGAAAAGAACACCATTACGGTTAAATGGCACACACGCATTCTCTAATCGTGTAAAGGTTTTAAAGTCTTTTGTCATACCACAACCAAGTGTCGCGCCATGGTCATCAGTACACCAAGTAACATAATAGGTATCATCAATTTTAACTACACGAGGGTCATAAGCGTATGTCGGTTGGAAATCGTTACCTTGCTTATCTTTCCACTCAATTGGTTGATTATCAAATTCCCAATCCAGTGCATTCTGTGAGCGACCGACATGCAGATGTGGACGTCCATTTTTATAATCGCAGCGGAACACGCCGATAAATGCACCTTCAAAAGGAACCACTGCAGAGTTATAGACACGAGCCGCTGCTGGGAAAGGATTCCAACCAATGATTGGGTTTTCACTGTGTCTCCACATCACACCTTCTTCACCTGTTGGGCGCTCTTGCCAAGGCATGTTTGGGATCGAATCACCAATAATTTTTACAGACATGTTTTACTCCAATTGATTGAGTCCTAATACTTTTTACTAAGGACAAATTGTTTTGATACGAATAGGGGCTTAGCTCCCTACTCGTCTCCTCTAAATTAGTTTTCTAGCAGAGCTAGTATCTGCTTTGTCTTCTCTTCTACTAACGCTTGATTACCACGAGACTCGACATTGAGTCTCACAACTGGCTCGGTATTAGATGAACGCAAGTTAAATCGCCATTCATCAAATTCCATACTGATACCGTCAGTCATATCAGTAACAACAGCAGTCTCAACAAATGCATCCCAAACATTGCGCACGGCTTGTTCTGCATTATTAACATGACGATTAATCTCGCCAGAAATTGGGTAGTGTTTTTGTGCTTTGGCCACAAATTGTGACAAGCTCAGACCGCTATCTGAAACCAGTTCCGCGATCAATAGCCAAGGCAACATCCCCGAGTCACAGTAAGCGAAATCACGGAAGTAGTGGTGAGCACTCATTTCCCCACCATAAACCGCATCCTCTTCACGCATCCGCTCTTTGATAAAGGCATGACCCGTTTTGGATTGGATGGGAATACCTCCCGCTGATTCTACAGTTTCGATCGTGTTCCAAGTTAAACGAGGATCGTGAATAATCTTTGCACCAGGCTGCTTGTTCAAAAACGCTTGCGCCAACATACCAACGATGTAA
The DNA here is from genome assembly GCF_921292965.1 of Allocatenococcus thiocycli. Lineage (NCBI taxonomy): Bacteria > Pseudomonadati > Pseudomonadota > Gammaproteobacteria > Vibrionales > Vibrionaceae > Allocatenococcus > Allocatenococcus thiocycli. The sequence continues at coordinate 79,912 of NZ_CAKLCK010000047.1, read as the reverse complement.
TAGCCTTCGATGAATTCACCATGCTCATCAAACAAGAAGCAGCGGTCAACGTCACCATCCCAAGCCACACCAAAGTCCGCTTTGTGCTGCTTAACTGCATCAATCGTTGCTTGACGGTTCTCTGGCAACAATGGGTTTGGAATTCCATTGGGGAAATGCCCATCAGGGTTGTGATGAACCTTGATGAACTCAAACGGCAAGCTTGGTTCTAAATTATCAACCATATGTCCTGCCGCGCCATTGCCAGCGTTAACTACAATGCGAAGTGGCCGCAAATTAGCTTTATCTATATAGCTTAATAGGTGGTGAGTGTACTCCTCGCTTATATCGTAACGTTGCGATTTTCGTGTATACAAATCACGATCATTCGATGGAACAAGATTCGACTCACTCACCAATAGCTTAATGTCATTCAACCCTGTATCACCACTGATAGGTTTAGCTTGTTCGCGAACTAATTTCATCCCATTATATTCTTTAGGATTGTGGCTCGCCGTCACCATAATTCCACCATCAAGTCCCAAATGGGATGTGGCAAAGTAAACCTCTTCAGTGCCGACTAAGCCAAGGTCTACCACCTCAGCGCCTTCGTCGATAATTCCATAGCGTAACTGTGTAGCCAAAGATTCACTGCTCAAACGAATATCGTAGCCCACAGCGACTTTACTGGCTTTTGTGTGACGCACATAGGCTCTACCAATTCGGTATGCAATCGTCTCATTTAACTCCTCAGGTAGTCGTCCCCTGATATCGTATGCTTTAAAAGCAGTTGTAGTTGTTTTCATAACACCCCCAAAATCGTAACGTTACCATTTTTGTATTTTAACGAGCTAATTTCAAGAAATAGTGATGTTCTTGATACATAAGTGTGATGAGACTTGCGTTTTAATATAATAAAAAAGCCAAGCTTTGAGCTTGGCTTTTGCTAATAACGATACGAATGAGAATGGCGACTTCGGAGAGCTTTAACGTTCATGTAATGTAGTTTTCTCGATGTATTGAAGCTTTGTCGCATCCGCCCCCTCAACACATTTCACAATGAAACTGGATAGTTTTTTACCAACACTATGCATATCTTGTCGTAGTCCTGGGATCGGAGGGGTAAAAAAGCTTGGTAAATCGCACGTTTCGACGGCAATGATATCTACATCTTTGCCAATGACTTTCCCTGCATCTTGCACACCTGCGATCATGCCACATGCGCTGATTTCCGAGCCACAGATTATGCCATCAGGAGCTACATCACTTTCCATCATTTCTTTAGCATATGTTCGATAATTTTTCACTTCAGTATCAAAGATAATATCCGTGTCTTTCGAAAAGTTAGCGCCATATTCCATCGAAGCACGCTTAACGCCGTAAAACTTATGCCAACAGTATGTGTAAATATGCGACGAACTCACCAATCGAATGTTCTTTCGACCTTTACTGTACAAATAGCTAGCTGCACGATAACCTATATCGTAATTATCTATATCAACAAAAGAATGCTCTACCGACATTTCCGTTTGCCCAAAAGTCACAAAAGGTATCTTTTGTTCATGTAGATAAGTAACGCGCTCATCTTGTGTTTGGGTTAAATTGAAAATGATGCCACCAGCGAGATTATTTTCTACCGCGTACTTAACTGGCTCTAACGGATCTTGCTCGGGCTCAAGAGGTAATACTGTAAGGTGAAACGGCGTCCCTTCCAAACCGGCAGTAAGCCCGCTGATAAGTGCTAACGTACCGACATCACCGACTATATCACCAGGCTTTGTAACCGGTAAAATCGCACAAATATTATAATTAATACCCGTTCGCAGTCCGAGTCCGGATAAATTAGGTCGGTAACCTAACTTCTCAGCAGCGGCTTTAACTTTCTCTTTGGTGGGTTGTTTTACATCATCCCCATCTTTAAGAGCACGAGATACAGTGGTTACAGATAGTCCCGTGTACTCGGCAATGGTCTTTAATGTTGCTTTCGACATACTGTGATCTTTTCAGTTAATCTTTATTCGTAACGTTATGGAAAGTTTCTCATCATCGCCTTCATTGCTCAAGGAACTAAACCGCTATTTAAAAAAAAAACAGGCATAGATGCCTGTTTTTAAGAGGATAAGCACAATTTTTGTTAAATTCGCTCTTCTGTTGCTGCACAGAACAATGAAACATTTGCCAAATTCAGATGTAAACCCATTTTATCGCCATTAATGATTGTTACGTTAGCATCAAGCTTAGCTCGTAATGGCTGGCCTTTCATATCAAACTCAGCTAACGTCTCTGCACCTGTCATTTCAAAAGCATTTACTGACAATGAAAGTTCATAATGACTATTGAGAGGAGACTGACTTACATGCTCCGGGCGAATACCAAACAAAATTTTTCTGCCCTCAGTTGGAGTAGTTTCAAATTGATAGTTGTTTACTGGTATCCAAACATTGTCGATCAGAACACCCCAAGTACCATCTTCTTTATGTAGTACCCCTTTAAGTAAATTGATCTGTGGTGAACCAACAAACTTCGCGACAAATACATTTGCAGGTTGATTGTATATTTCGTAAGGCGTGCCTATTTGCTGTGGAATACCCTTGTTTAGGAGCACGATTTTTGTTGCAAGCGTCATCGCTTCGATTTGGTCATGAGTTACATAGATGATCGTCGAATCAAGCTGACTGTGAAGTTTTTTCAACTCCAAACGCATTTCACCACGTAGTTTTGCATCAAGATTCGACAAAGGCTCATCAAATAGGAAAACCTTTGGTTCTCGCATTAATGCTCGGCCAATCGCAACACGCTGACGCTGACCACCTGATAATTGTGCAGGAGTGCGATCTAATAAATGACCGATCTGCAATAGCGTCGCAACCTTCTTAACTCTTTCCTCAATGTCAGCTTCTGGCTTTTTGTTGATCTTCATACCAAAGCCAATATTTTCTTTCACAGTCATATGAGGAAATAGTGCGTACGACTGGAATACCATCGCGATATCACGATCTTTTGGATCGGCAAGCGTCACATCTTTGTCGCCGATAATCACTTGACCAGAAGTGACATCTTCCAGTCCCGCAATTAGACGCAGTAACGTCGATTTACCGCAACCGGATGGACCAAGCAATACCGTGAATCCACCAGCTTCCATTTCTAGATCGATGTCATTAAGGATGACGGTCTTGCCAAACGATTTATTGAGTTTTTTTACTTCTACTGCATGCATTATGACATCCTCAATTTAGTGCTTTGTGTAAGTTTGATTTTCGAGTTCTACCGATGGGCTTTCCATTGGTGCTATGCGTTGGAATACTTCTAAGCAAGCTCTTCCGTTGTGGTAAGGACATTTCCAAGGTTCAATTTTAGGCTTGGAAATACATGGGCTACCTTTGCGATCCACTTTCCAATACCACTCACCTCTCTCGTTGTCTTTCAACTGATGTAACACAATATTCCAACAATCCTGCGCGGCTTTAAACAAATCTTCTTGCGGTGTTTTTTGGTACGCATTAAAGAAACCAACCATTGCTTCGGCCTGAACCCACCAAATACGTTCAGAGTCTAGCAAATAGCCATCCCTTAATTCGTTGAACACTGCACCATCACGCTCAAGCCCTTCATTTAAGGTCACTAACGCCATGTCTGAAGTCAAAGAAAATACTTGGTTAGCGAGTGTTCGGTCAGTCAGTTCACCAGCGGCTGCGTCCAGCAACCAAGTACCCTCTATATCGTGTCCGTATGAAATATCATTCGAGACACATTGCCAATCGCGAGTAAAGAACAAGCCAAAATGACGTGTACTATCAACGACTACGTCAATCATTAACTCAGTCAATGAATGTAACTGTTGCTGCACCTCTTCATCAGGCCATGCTTGGTGCAGAGTAGTATAGGCTTCGAGAATATGTAAATGCGTATTCATCGATTTTTCAGCGAGTACTCCCTCAGATGTATCACACACCAAATGGTTTGGAATCGCTTTCCACTCACAATCAAAAGCCTCAAGGTAACCCCCGAACTCTGCATCGTAGGCATGCGACTCTATTAAGGTAAACAACTGTTTTGCATGCATTAATGCATCATTATCTGCGGACGCCAAGTAATATTCACTAAAAGCGTAAATGGCAAATCCTTGGTTGTATACGTGTTTCTGCGAATCCGTAACGTTACCATTTTTATCCAGCATCCAAAACACGCCACCATGAATTTCGTCAACAGCGTGGTCTAACATATAATTAAAACAATGTCTGGCAGCTTCTAAATACTTTGCTTCGCCAAGAACTCGGTAAGCATGAGAAAACGTCCAAAGTATACGTGAGTGCAGTAGCACCGATTTATCGTACCCCTGATCCACATTCCCATCAAAATCAGCATAACAGTAAAAACCACCGTTCTCAGTATCTTTAAGCGTCAACCAATATTTTAAGATATCTTGCGCTTCTTGCTTTAACGCTGCCTTAAACTGGTGTAATTCAGACATTCTCGTCTCCAAAATGTATTAAATCTGGTCTAATTGAAAATCTTCATTGGCATGCCAAAGCAATGTGATATTACAAATCACTACAGGTACGAATCCAAACAAGATAAACACTATCGGAAGTATGAAAGCAATAAACATACTGACAACTGCAACAGCCAATGTGATTACCAGCGCCCTTCGATAAATGTGTATAAGTCGGAGAGTGACGACTACATCTTGTTTCAATGTTTTGGCTTCGTACAAACTGATTTGAATCAGGCAAACATAGAGAAAAAACGCAGCCATGATTATGATTGGCAATATACTAATGCCTACAACAGCTAACCAGTCAGTCCCTGAGACAATCAGCCAATGGGCATACCAACCCAGAGAAAACATAGGCAAGGCAATAACCCAACCTAATTTATTACTACGTACAAACACCGCTTTGTATTCTTTCCATACGTCTTTCAGACATATTGAATGTTGCTTGTTTAAGTAGCGCCTGGTCATCGTTGCAACAACAACAGTGGCTGGGAAAACACCTAGAATAAGTCCACCAATTAACGTTAGACCTAACCACAATACGTGCATACCCACGGCTCGGGACAACCAGTAACAAGCGATGATAAGCGGTGATTGCTTTTCCATAATTAACCTTTTACAGCTCCATTGGTCACACCAGCGTATATTTGTTTTTGCAAACTTAGGAATATCACAATAGATGGAATTAATATGATCACAATACCCGCTGATATTGTTGTCCATTCAGTACCAAATACTGAAGTAAACTTGTATAAAGCCGTAGATACCGTCACTTGCGATGCATCTGGTAGGTATAACAATGGGAAATAGAAATCGTTATAAATGAAGATAGTACGTAAAATAACAATCGTAGCTATCGCTGGCTTAAGTAACGGCAATATAATTTTTCTATAAATTAAGAAGTACGATGCCCCCTCCATCTTGGCCGCTTCATCTAACTCTTCAGGTATACCTTTCATAAACTGAAGGAATACATAAATCATCACAACGTCAGCACCAATGTAGAGCAAAATTACCGAAGCTTTATTGTTAATAAACCCTAACGACTTTATAACTTCAAAGGTAGCAACTTGAGTCGTAACTGCCGGGATTACCATCGCGATGATATAGGCTAGCAATACTAGTTTCTTACCACGAAATTCGAATCTCGATAGAACGTAAGCAACCTGTGTACCAAATATAATGGTAAAGAACAGGGAAATAAGCAAAATTGTCCCAGTATTCATAAAAGCTAAGCCTAGATTACCGTCAGTGAACACCTTTATATAGTTACTAAGGTTGGCAAAGCTTTCTGGCAAACCCACTTTACTAGTATTGTAATATTCGTCTAGTGTTTTAAACGAAGCCATCAAAACTGAGTAAGGAGGTACCAATACCGCTAACGCTGCAACCGCTAAAGTTAAATACTTAAATCCACTCCAAAATACCCATGACGGATTTGACAGATTTTTCTTTAGACGCGCTTTTTTTATCTGTTTCTCTGAGCGTTGCACACGTTTTAGTTGTTCCTGCTCTTCAAGGCTAAGAGCCAAATGTTGCTCTGACATGTCTATTTCTCCTCTTTAAACAGAACTTTTTGCAAAATCATAAACAGAACAACAATCATCAATAGTAGCACCGCCATAGCAGATGCTAGACCAAAATCGTTGAAGTTAAATGCAGTTTCTAAGGTTGCCATTACAAACGTTTTTGTTCCATTCGCCCCTTTAGTAATGATCATTGGTATTTCGAATACTGACAGAGAACCAACAAATGCCAGTAAGACCTGAAGACCGATAACTAATTTAATTGAGGGTAGAGTAATGAATCTAAATTGCTGCCATTCATTTGCACCCTCAATTCGGGCGGCTTCGTACTGGTCTTGGGGAATAGATTGAAGAACACCAAAAAATAGAATCAAGTTAAAACCTAAATAACGCCATATAGAAGCAGCAACTAACGCCCAGTTAACCACATCACCATCCATCAACCAAGGCTTGATCCACGAATCCAACCCCACGGCAATAAGAAAGCTGTCTAACGCACCATCTACTTGATAAAAGATTTGGAATACCATAGAAGCAGCAACCGCATTAAGCACAAACGGTATAAACAAAAGTGTTTTAAATAGATTTCGACCCGCTAGTTTAGAGTTAACCAATACAGCAAACCATAGCGATAAAGTTAATTGGATTACAGCACCAGCGAAATAGTAAAGTGTAACAAGCAGCGGATTAAGTTGGTCAGGCTCTTCCCATAGATAAGTGTAATTGTCCAGTCCGATAAAATTCTTAACCGGAGCATAGCCATCCCAGTCAGTCACACTCATATAGAAAAGTTGGCTCGCTGGATAATAAGAGAAAGTAAACAGCAAGGTTAACGGTATTGCTAAGAACGCAAAAACGATCATCCTTTGCTGCTGTTTCAACGTTAAATCAAACATAGGTACTCCATCAACGCCCGATATCAGATACTTCTAATTTTAAGGCTTATATTTCGAATCTGGCAAAAATCTTAACGTTACGATTTTTGCAAATCAATGAGCGTTCCTGAAAAGCTACCCTTTATGTGAAACTGATCAATAAACATTACAATAAATATAAAATAACTGTGATCAAACCACGCCCACTTCTAAAATTACATGTTAATAAGAACGTTTGAAATCATGAAAACCACACTACCGAAACGTTACGATAAATGAACTATTAGTAGAGATTATGTAAGATCATTGAGCCATCTCTGTTGCTGGTATCGCCAACCGCATAAAGCTAGCTTAATCAACTCTTCGACCAACATCATTGCGAACACTGTTGTAAAACCAAAGCCAAAGGCATACGCAGCTAAAGCACAAAGTGGTATACCTATGACCCACATCGCAAATAAGTCCATTTTCAAGCAAAACTGATTATCTCCTCCAGCCCTTAATGATCCGTTAATTATGATCATATTGGTCATACGCAAAGTTATTGCAACAGAAAGTATTGTAAGCGCAGGGGAAGCGATACTTAACAAATCTGGCTGATTCAATCCAAGCAATTCGATCACTGTATCCTTGATTAGATAAAGTAAGAAACCACATGTCACCCCCAAAACCATGACATATTTTATGAAATCGGCTGACGTAGATAGTGCGTCTTCAAACTCTTGCCGTCCGAGCATGTTACCAATGATCACTGAACAAGCGACTGATAAGCCGAAAAACAAGGAGTAGCAAAGAGATTCAAACGGACTTAGTAAACTAAATACCGCGAGTTCTGTCGTACCCATATGCCCGAATATCATCTGATAGCTCATCGTTCCCAGTGCCCAAAGTATCGAGTTCAACGCAAGTGGAACCGCCAAACCACGAAATTTTCCCACGGACACTTCACCATAATTGCTACAAAGCAACCAATGACTGCGAAATGCAAGAATCGCATAGATTAAGATAAGTTGGACGATACGGCTTATTGTCGTAGCTAAAGCAGCTCCCGCGACTCCCATAGCAGGTACTCCCAACCCACCTTTTATCAACCAGTAATTGAGTACAATATTCAAAATAATGGTAATACTTCCGATTATAAGAGGAGTAATAGCATCACCGCTCGAACGTAACGTAGACTCAACAACAATTACAATATGAGTGAGTATGAGTAGAGGCAGTGCATACCACAAGTAATCTGAACCTAATGTAATAACTATTAAGTCACTGGTTTGTAGCCTCATTAGCCAATTAGAGCCTAGAGTGAGAATTAGCGTTGTTGGTACCATGACCAACAACCCGAAACGGATCGCTATAAACGTTATGCTCTTTGCTTTAGCTTTATCTTCTTTACCCCAATACTGTGCCACTAACGTTCCATTTGCGGTAGCAAGTCCAGCCATGACCATTATGGCCACAAAGTGCCATTTCGAGGCAATTCCCACAGCAGCTGTTGCTTCCTGTCCAAAATCACTTACCATTAAGACGTCAGCCAAAGCTAAAACGGCTACCAAAGCACTTTGTAATGCGACAGGAAAAGCCAGCCTAATGACCTCTATTAATTTAATGTTTTTATTTAAATTTAACTTGTATAGCATCATTATCACTCGTCTAAATATCGGACAATTTAATGGTGATTAATATAATAATGAAGATAGAATTAATACATGTGCCAAAATAGTAAAAACCTGTTCAAATCCGACATCCGAGATAAAACTATCACTCGAGACTGGAGAGATCACGTCCACCTTTCCGATCAATGTAAAGAGCGGTATTTGACTCAATCTTCTATACCTGAATTGAGCAAGTACGATATTTTTATGGCTGGGATAGCGCAATTGAGTAAAAGCTATGAGGTCGAACGACAAGGTGAGAATGTACACACTATGCTTGTGACAACTGAAGGCGAAGGATCTCTAATTACAGAACACGGAATCTACACCATTCACAGTAACACAGCTACCATACTGCCTGCTGGCATGCCTTTTCGGTTCGAATTGCTTGATAAGATGATCTGCTCCAGCCAGACTGGACACTTCATTAAGCGACATTTTGCTGTTCAAAGTTAACTGGGCTTAGATACCCAAGAGCACTGTGCCTTCTCGTCCGATTATAATCAACCTCTATGTACTCGAAGACCGTTTGGCGCATCTCATCTCTGGTCATTATCGGTTCGTATTGAATCGCTTCTACTTTCATCGAATGGAAGAAGCTCTCAACACAAGCATTGTCCCAGCAGTTTCCTTTCCTACTCATACTTTGTTTTAGATTATAAGCAGTTATGAGGTCTCGATAATCTTTCGAGCAATACTGGCTACCACGATCACTATGAACAATAACTTCCTCTGGGAAGCCTCGACGGAACAGAGCCATTGATAATGCATCGCAGACCAGTGTTGCCGTCATCCTCGTATCCATCGACCAGCCGATTACTTGTCGTGAGTAAAGGTCAATGATCACAGCCAAATACAGCCAGCCTTCGCTTGTGGCAAGATACGTGATATCTCCCGCCCATTTCTGATTCGGGGCCGTTGCATTAAAGTCCTGAGCTAGCAAGTTCGGAGCTACAGGCATCTTATGCTTGCTGTCCGTTGTACACTTAAACTTGCGTGCCGCTTTCGGCGTTAAATCCTGACGCTTCATGCTGGCTGCAATGGTTTTAACATCATGGCTATCACCGTTCTCAGACAGTTCTTTCTGGATGCGCCTTGAACCATCTCTCCCCTTACTGTTGTCAAAAGCATCTTTAACCTTTGTATCAAGTTCTTGGCGAGTTGCTTCGCGTTGAATAGCCTTGTGGCGATGCTTAATCCAATAATAAAACCCACTTCGAGAAACCCTGAACACCTTAGCCATGCGGACAACACTGAAGCACAGCAGGTGTTCGAGCATGAATTCATAGCAATCTACTTTAGATTTTTCGCGAAGTAGGTGGCGGCCTTTTTTACGATATCTAGCTCTTCTGCTTGTTCTGCCAACTGCCTTTTAAGCTTGGCTACTTCAGCGGCTAGCTCTTGTTCTCGCTGACTGGTTGTGGTGTCTTTCTTTACAGTCTTGCGCCAAGCGTAGATCTGAGATTCATGTAAGGAGAGCTGTCTTGCTGCCGCAGCGACTCCCACGTTCTCTGCTAGCTTCAGAGTTTCGGCTTTAAATTCAGGAGAATGGATAATACGTTTCTTCTTGTTTGTCATAGTTCACCTCGTTAGTGATTGTACTCACTTAACTCAGTGTCCAAAACTGCTAGTGCGGATCAAAGACTCGTCCCTGGAAGATGACTTGGTTCCTACTAAAGCCGACAGAGCGATGGCATCCACTAATAATGCTAAACAAACACATCATTCCTTTTGATTCCAGTGAGCAAGTATGGTCTATTTCAAGCCTATTAAACGCTGAAATTGGTGGCCGTCCAGCCTTTCGCCAACTACTCATGACCGAATTAGTTCGATACTTAGATACTGGAAAAACGGAAAGCACGACCTCTACGATCCGAGTACAAGCTATTTTTAATACCGTAGAGTCGCAACTTCATCAAACATGGAAAATTAGCGATATTGCCAAACAGTGCTTTATCAGCGAAGAACAGCTTGGAAGAATATGTCGCACAATTTATGGTGTGTCTCCCCAGGCAAAACTGATTGCAATGCGGATGAATAAAGCACAAGAGTTGTTGCGTTACAGTGACTGGCCAATAGCGGCGATTGCAAATCGAGTCGGCTATAAAGATCCGTACAATTTCACCCATAGATTCAGCCGCACCTTTGGCATATCTCCTAGTCAGTTTCGTAAGCAATACAAGTGAAGAAGTAATGAGTGATAAGTAATGAGTGATGAGTGATGAGTGATGAGCCTTGATCTTATATTTATTAATAGAAAGTCAACTGAATCCAATTGACAATAAAATGCCATTATTAGCATGTAACAGAGTTCATTTCGCCCAGTTTAACTAGCATATTAAATACGACTAAATAAAATAAATTAGGCAATACGACGTGATATTTACTGCTCCATTCTATACAGTGTCAACGCCAGTTTAAAATTGACCCACTTATCGACGTTATCGCCGAAGTAAAATTGACCCACCCATACAATTAACTTTTGCCTTCAGATAGACTTTCTAGAACCGCTGGTATGGTTCCAGCCGCTTTCTTTCCTCTTAATCGATAGCTTTCACCGCTGATTTGTACAATGTGCGAGTGATGAAGAAGTCTATCGAGTAATGCCGCCGTCAACGTTGTATCATCGGCGAACGCATTTGACCATTGAGAGAACGGCAAATTACTGGTCACGATAATGCTGCCTTGCTCATAACGTTTGGCGATGACGTTAAAGAACAAGTTGGCCTCTTCTCTGCCGAACGGTAAGTAGCCGATTTCATCGACGATAAGTAGCTTAGGTGCGAGTACACTTCGTCTCAAGTAGCTTTCAAGCTTACCCTGAGCTTTTGCTGTAGATAGCTGAAGCATCAAGTCTGCTGCGGTGATGAACCGTGTCTTTAGGCCCTTTTGAACCGCTATTTGGCCAAGGCTCACTGCAAGGTGGCTCTTACCAACGCCACTTGGGCCGAGTAATACCACGTTTTCCTTTCGCTCAATGAAGGCTAACCCTGTTAACTCCTTGAGCTGTTTTCTTGGGGCACCCGTTGCGAACTTGAAGTCATAGTCATCGAACGTTTTTTCCATTGGGAAGCTGGCGAACTTAGTCAGTGTGGCTCTTGTGCGTTCTGCTCGCGCTTCCAGTTCAGCGTTCAGAAGTGACTCTAAGTAATCGGCTAGACTCAGTTCACGACTGTTGGCTGCTTCTGCCAGTCTCGGCCACTCCTGACCGATAGCTTGTAACTTCAGCGTTGCACAGGCAGCCTCGATACGACTCATTTGAAGGTTCATGGTCGTACCTCCAACAACGCATCATACGTCGAGAGTGGGTGCTGGAAGCTCTCAAGTGGCATCACACTATCGCTTATTGTTAGTGGTGTGACTGGGCGTGTCGGCGATGGTAGCGACTGAAGTGTAAAGCGCTCTTCATCTAAGAGAACCTGAGGCTTTGCACCTGTCGTACCATGAGTTCGTTGGTGAGCGACGGTTTCTAGCCATGCGCCGATATGTCCATTAAGAACATCGACGGTGATTTTAAGTCCGTGTTGCTTGAGTGTCGCCGCAAGAGGAGTGACGAAACTATTCTTCAAGTAGGAGTTAAATCGCTCCACTTTTCCTTTGGTCTTTGCGCGATATGGACGACAGGCTCTCGGTTTAAAATTGTACTTCTTGGCTGCGGTGAGCAGTGCAGGGTTCCAGCGGTGCTCACCTTCACCGTATGCATCACGCTCTATCATGATGGCTTTCGCATTATCGAACAGAACTTCTTTGGGGACGCCACCGAAGTATTCAAACGCTTCTTCAAGACCTTCTATCCAGTCTTCTTGGCGCTCTCGTTCACTAAAGCGAACGAACGTCGCTCTGCTATAACCAAGCGTTGCCACGAAGGCTTTAACACGGACTCCGTAATGGGTGATGGTCGTAAAGTCCACTTGCATCTGCTCACCTGGCAATGTCTCGAACCGAACGACAGGGTCGACAGGCGTACTTGGTTTGTACTGTTTGATGTACTCCTTAAGCATCGTTATACCGCCTTCATAACCAAGTGATTTTAACTCACGTAGTAAGACGGTTGCGGGTATCCAATAAGGCTTTGCGGCTTCAATCCGCGTACACAAGTAGTCATGGTAGGGCTGAAGTTTAGTTGGTCGGGATTGACGCTCGGGGTACACGGGTGCTTTGCTTCTATCTCGCAGATAAGTACGAACGGTATTCCTTGAGATCCCCAGCTCCTTTGCGATACGGCGGATGCTGCACCCTTGCTGATGTAAAACGTGTATTTCCACTAGTTGCTCCTGATTGATCATAATCCGCCGCTTTGTCCATGTTACGAACGGATAGTTTGACTCAGGTGGGTCAATTTTAAATCGGCGTTAGTGGGTCATTTTTACATCGGCGCTGACAACAGTAGATTACTTAAAATACAACCATATGTTGATATAGCCAGAAACAACCTTAAGTTGGCATTTTTGTAGCAACAATATTTAAGGCTACAAAGCGGAGTAAGAAACTTTCTTACGAGAAAATAGTTTCATCACTTCCCCTGGTAATATGTAAGTTGACAAAGTCGCTTCTTCAATCCTCGTAGTGATTCCCAAAGCGAGTGTCTGTGTATTAGGTACCGAGTGACCTTGAGAAGTCACGTAAATTTCCGGCTACTAAATACTTGTGATTGGTTTCAATTGAGATTCTGGATAACACAGAAGTAATCTCTCCCAAAAGGGCAATGAACATATGGAAACAATTTCACAGGAGAGGGAGTATTCTTTTAAACATCAGGAATATATGTATGACATAAAATTTGAAAATTTATGCAAGAACTGACACTCATACATCACTTGCAGGAGCTTGGTAAGCTCAAGAAGTCTAGTTGCTCAGAGTGTCAGTTTATTTTTAATTTCACCAATCTACCGTGATCTTTAGTACATATACCTTATTGTTCAGATAACTCTCCAATAACATACAAACAGAGGATCACTTATACACGGAAGTTTTGCTGAGTTCCCTTCGGTTAGCAATCCATCCATAACAACTTACCAGCAGGATTCCAACGATAACAAAGCACGAACCTATGATAAAAGAGGCTTCAACAGATTCACTAAGCAAGAAATAGCCGAAAATTACTTAAGGTATGGCAAAATAATTTATGGTTTGTCCAATATTAATGGTGCAGTTCAGCTTGTAGTGCTCCGATAATTTCATTATACATAGCATCAATTGAGGCTATGTTTTCTGACCCTTTTCTGCGGATTATCTCGACTTTCATAGAGGGAAGCATGGGAAGCCCTTCCTTTTCGCCCAAGACTTTCAACTCAGGAGTGAGACTGCATTCGGTGAGAACAGCTACCGCGATTCCGCTCGTTGCCGCCACGATTTGCCCTGCTGTACTCGGGCTTTGGTAAACAATCTTGTAGCGCCTTCCACACTTATCGAGCATATCTAATACCACGTTTCTAATGTGGCTGCCTTCATCATGTGCCGCAATTGGCATTGGATCTTTATTCCATGTGCCGTACGCTTCAGACGCAACCCAGTGAACCGCTTCGTTGAAGAGATAGATTCCTTTATCTAGTCCTTGCACGGTTGTCACAGCCAGATCAAGCCTCCCCGATTCTATTTGTTCTATCAATAATGCCGATGGCTCACAGGTCAGTAATACCTCGACATTTGGATAGTGCAAAGAGAACGCCCTTATGACAGGTGATAAATAAGCTTGAGCATAATCTTCCGGAACTCCGATACGGATTTGACCTCGGATTTCATCGCCTCTGGTCACCTCCAATGCCTCAGAATGAAGTCTTAGGATTTTACGAGCATAAACCAGAAGCTCGTTTCCCGTTGATGTTAGTAATATGCCGCGTGAATCTCGCAAAAGGACTGGACTACCAATTGCCGCTTCCAATTTTTGTATTTGTAAACTAACAGCGGATTGTGAACGATGAACCAGCCTCGTAGCACCAGATATTGAACCCGCGTCCACTGTCGCCACAAATGATTTCAGCCAGTCAATTTGAAGGTCTCTTGATCTCATGGTTTTGTATATTCGATTATCGAATATTATGAATTTATTATATTCGCTTAATTAATTCAAATAGCAACCTTAAGCTATCGATACTCCTTTTCACTCACTAGATAACTTTATGAACATGATCGCCTTTTCCAAAAGTACAGAGTCACATTCAATGCAAATGATCATTGGAGGCTTGTTATTGGGAACTATTGGGATTTTTGTCTTTAACGCGGGGCAACTCCCTGTAACCACTGTGTTCTTTCGTAGTTTATTTGGTTGTATCGCGCTTGGGATATGGATGGGTTTCCATAGAAACCTTAAAGAATTAAAAGTATCACCAAAAAGCCTCTTAGCGGTATCTGTAACGGGGACATTAATGGCGAGTATCTGGTGGCTCTATTTTCTATCCCTCAACTATATCTCTGTAGGGTTGGCGACGCTGGTTTACCATTTGCAACCTTTTTGGCTGATTCTATTAAGTGCTGTCATGTTCAGAGAGAACATCAATAGAAGCACGGTGATAGTACTTATAGCGGCATTGGTCGGATTGACTCTCGCCACTGGAGTTTTCGATGATTTAAACCTAAAAACAGATGAGCGTTTTTTGTTGGGTATAGGACTTTGTATGGTGGGGTCAGTGCTGTATGCAATCGCAACACTGATAGCGAAAAGTAACTCTCAGATATCACCAATGACTTTTGCCTGGTGGCAGTGCCTAGTCAGTGCGTTTGTAACAAGTTGGAGCTTTGCATTAAACGCATCACCAATTATCGAAACCGCTTGGTTTTGGTTAATAAGCCTTGGGGTAATACATAGTGGGCTAGCTTTTACACTCATCTATTCAGGTATGAGTAAACTTCCAACTAGTCGTATTGCCGTACTTCAATTTATTTATCCAGGCGCAGCACTGCTCGTTGATTGGGTCTATTTTGACCACTCTTTTACATTGACCCAGTGGTTCGGTGTGGCTCTACTTGTTTCATCGTTATGGTCACTAAAACGGGGTTAGAGGCATGAACGAACTGTGACCACGCTCCCTCTTTCTTGGTTTCGTTGCTCAATCTCATTCTTTATCGGCTACATCTTGTGGCTTTACAAAAATTCGTTAGGCAACACAACTCGTTAAGTCACCGCGCATATTAATATCTAAAAAGGAAGAAACATGAATATATCTCAACTCACAGGCTTGGAGCACTTAAGCGCAATAATTACCGGAGACATCCCGCCTCCGAGTATTTTTGACACGATGGGAATGTTTAACCTGGAAGTCTCCCAGGGTTCTGTTTTGTTGGGGTGTTGTGCCACAGAACAACATTGTAATCCTATGGGTGGAGTACATGGAGGTTTCGCGGCAACCGTACTGGATTCAGTCACAGGTTGCGCCGTACATAGCATGCTCGAAGCCGGAGTTAGCTATGGTACAGTTGACTTGGTAGTGAGTACCCATCAATGAAAAGCTTATCGCCGAAGCAAAAGTGACACATATATCCCGCTCTCTAGGAGTTGCCGAAGGGACTATTCGTAATAGTGAAGGCAAACTACTTGCAAGTGGTTCAGCGACTTGTTTTATCAAGAGACCGAAAACCTAAGAACAATTAAATACGAGTTTAAACACACTCGAAAAGCTAACTCGCATTCCACTTTCTCTCAAGAATTGCTTCTAGTGCAACATTGATCAATGTACATGTAATTGAACTTACAATTGGGCTTGATTGCGATAAATTTACTGCAGGTATATCTCGGAACTCAACGCGAGTTTTCCATAAGATACTTGTCATGTATTTCAATAATAATCTTACATTAGAAAATATAGGCCAAAATGACGTTATCACTTCTACTTCACTGAACTGCTATAAAACACAAAGGGGCAAATTCGTGTTACCAAAGGCGTCAGTCGTGACTCTGCACGCATGACCAAAAGTATGGAAAAACTTTATATACGTGGCCAGTTTTAGTTAATCACTACAAGATGTCTGGAACATATTGACCAGACTTATGGCCCCTAACTGGCTTAAGGTTTTAGCTTGGGTTTAGCTTGGTAGGGTCATAGGGGGCGGTGTGTGTCTTGATTCTAAAAGCCGACCAGATTTCAGCGTGGTTTGATAGGTATCTACTGAAGAAAGACAAAGAGTAGACGTGATTGTGAAGCTCTAATATCGGTCTTTAGCATGATAAAAGCGAGTAGCCAAATGAAATGGTTCTCGCTTTTTTAATCAATTACCACGTTCGTTTCGAGATAAAAATTACCCAGTAAACTCTTCAGAATCGGGACGATTGGTAAACTGCACACCATTTAAGAAGTCGCACAGCAGTTGGTCTTCACACTGTTTGTAGTTTTTGTTGTTTGGCTTGCGGAAATACGCACCAATTTCGTATTTACTTAAACTAATACCAACCACTTCTAATACGTCCAACACATCTTCCGCTTTCATGTCTAGCGCAATGCGCAGCTTCATGAGAATCATGTTGTTGGTCAACGTGACTTCTGGCTTAGGTTGCTCGCCGTCTTTTTTTCTCGCTTGAGATTAATAAAGCCATTTAAGAATACCGCTAACTCTTGATCCTTCATCTTAACGCAAGATTTGTCGCTTTCATCTTTTAACCAGTTTGCCACTTTATCGTGAGCCACAGTGACTTCGGCCTGCCCGAAAGCTTTCATTATCTGCGCGTTTTTAAGGTTTAACGCGTGTTGGATACGACGTAAAATTTCGTTGTTAGTCACTAGGGATTCCTAAAATGAGTTCTAAGGGTGAATAAAAATCCATCAATGACATGCGATCTGTGGGTGTCTTTATTCAATAGCGTAGTTGGCGGTGACTCTAACAGAGAACACGTTTCTTCGGTAGGTTAAAAAATAGAAATAAGACGGCCTATTCGAACTAGTAGGCTAAGTTGGTAAGACCCCACTTTCATAGACACTATGCTGATTAGAAGAAGTAGGTCAAACCACCTCACTGTTATTTGTGAGGTAGAAGGTTACTGGCAAGGAATGGGGCACAAATGAGTCAGCTCAGATCAAGCTGACTTGTGATCACCAAGCGATTCTGTCGTACCTTAACTACCAACCGATTTTGTCGGTGAACTAATTACCAAGGGAAAATGACGGATCCATTTCTATACCTAACCCTTTGAATAGGTCAAATCACCATTCAGGGGTTAGTAAGGATGATCATCATGGACTCTCGCTCCCAGCTTACTGTTGATGTGATCGCTAAAGTCACTCAAGGTAAGATCAGCATTCACAGTGCTTCCAAACTCCTCAATAAATCCCGTCGTACGATAGAGCGTTATCTCCACCGCTACCGCCGTGAAGGCATACGCTTTGTTGTCCATGGCAATAAAGGTCGTGAGCCTGTCAATAAAACCCCTGATTCACTGAAAAGACAGGTTCAGCAACTGATCCAAACTAAGTACTTCGATTTCAATTTGCAGCATCTGGCCGAGTTGCTCACGGTCAACGAAGGCTTGACCATCAAGCGGGAAACTTTGCGAAAGTGGGCGCACGCTATCCACCATGTGAAGCGAGCCAAGCGTCGTCGTAGCCGAGTAAGAAAGTACAGGGAACGAATGGAGCAGCCTGGACTGATGCTGCAAATGGACGGCAGTCCGCATCAATGGTTTGGTGAGCATCGCTCATGCTTGATTGCCATCATCGACGATGCGACCAGTGATATCCATGCCGAGTTCTTCCCTTCCGAAACCACGGAAGGCTGTATGAAAGTCATGAAGGCGTATATCGAAAAGCGTGGGCTGTTTAAGACGCTCTACGTCGATAGAGCGGGTATATTCGGTGGTCCAAAAGGCAGTAACTTCTCTCAGATGCAACGCGCTTGTGAAGAGCTAGGGATCGAAATCATCTTTGCGAATTCGCCCCAAGGCAAAGGACGGGTCGAACGGGCATTCGATACGTTCCAAGACAGGCTGGTTCCAGAGCTTCGGCTGCATCATATTACCGATATTCAAAGCGCCAACGAGTATCTTCAAAACCAATTCATTCCACTGTACTGGCAACAGAAAATCGCGGTGCAGGCGAAGAACCCGAGTTCAGCGTTCAAGGTTGTACCTGAACACATCAACCTTGATAC
Organism: Allocatenococcus thiocycli; assembly: GCF_921292965.1. Taxonomy (NCBI): domain Bacteria; kingdom Pseudomonadati; phylum Pseudomonadota; class Gammaproteobacteria; order Vibrionales; family Vibrionaceae; genus Allocatenococcus; species Allocatenococcus thiocycli. The sequence goes on along the minus strand of NZ_CAKLCK010000047.1, from coordinate 61,311 downwards.
GGTCTGTGTTCACAAGGAATATCGCAAGGTTCGCCGAGATCATACCTTCAGTTATAACAATAAAATGTATCTCATCGACTCGCCCATAAGGCACTCCATCGTCAATCAGAAACTGGAAATACGCTGTCAGTTCGATGGTGCATTCTCAGCCTATTTTGGTCACCGAAAACTGCATATTACCGAGTTAGAAGAGCCACCAAGAGCGAGTGAGTATGGGATGGAAGTCCAGCGCAAGTTGGATGTCATCGAGCTTGCCGACCGCCTGGGTAATGCGACGGAAGCCGCTCGGCTCACTGGTTGCTCGCGCCGAAGTATCTACAACTATCAAAAGGTATTAGCCGAGGAAGGCATCCTTGGCCTTAAGCGCATTAACAAACCGCTGCACCGCAGCAAAAACAGCATACCTGAAGAAACCGAACACAAAATTATCGAGCTGACCTTAAACAATCCGTATCAAACCTCAGTACAGTTGAGAACCATGCTAAAGAAGGAGTACAACATCACTGTCAGCAGTTGCACGATACGAAATATCTGGAAGCGCGAGGTACTGAATACCAGAGAGCTGAGAATACAGCGCTCAACGGCATTAAATAAAGAAGTCTAGCCTTTAGGCTAGACTTAAAGATGAACGACAAAGTCGCTTGGGATTTATCCCGTCAGGCTCCCTTGGTAATCACAAAGTGCCAACTGTGAACTGCCAACTGTGAACAGATCGGCCTGACACGCCCTTTGGTGGATTTTTCACCAAAATCTCAAATTGTGGTAAGTTGTGGTAAATCGTTTACCACAACTTACCAAAAGCAATTTTGGGGTAGACTCGTGTCAGCCGATACTGTGCTGACATGTGATCACCAAGCGATACTGTGCTGACAAATGTCGGCTGTAGCGTCAGTTAGCTTGAACCTGGACAGTAGTGATTTACAGGTGTTACAGGCTTACCATCCTTGATATACACTTAAAGAAATGTCGACAATTCGCGTCATTCCGGGGCTGATAGAAAATCGAACTTCTGACTGAGCTTATAACAACTAGGGTTTTAATGATGAACAACATACCAAAACTAGAAACATTCAGACTGGAAGGCATACCATATCCAGTTGTTGATCCTAGTACGCTGCCTGTAGAATTATTGGATGCACTAAATAAATACATGGTTGGTAAAACTGTTTGCCACTCCATCTATATCTATCTTGAGGATTGGCAAGACTTTTGTTGTGCTGTAGAACGTGAGGATATTGAGGTCTAATATTAAGTGTTCTTAATCAAGAGCACATGAGTAATGCCATCAGTTTGAGTAATACCTAGTTGAATCGAAGATAAGACTAACTAGTATCTACTGACTCGGTGGCTATTCAGTGGTTATTCAACTAACCTACTAAAATATGATAAAAATATCTCATAATCCTATTTTTGAACTATATTAAAATTGAATAATTTAATTGGTTCAATTGATGCTTTTACAACGTCCAAAACCTTATTCAGACGAAAGCCTTGAAAGCTTTTTTATTCGTGTAGCCAACAGAAATGGTTATAGTGATGTTTATCGTTTTTTAGTAGCCGTTAAGCGTTACCTTTTAGATCTAGACACAACGAAGTTCCAGACATTTCCCACAGATATCTGTCATATCAACCCTTACTCATCCAACAAACATTCAAGCTCGCGAACACACGCATTACATAAACTCAGTCAGCTAACATTTAACGAACCAACAAATCTACTGGGTATCGCGTTAAACAGAAACCAAATGAAGTTTTCTCCGTCAACGACCGCTCTAATACGTGGTGCTGAGGTAATTCCACGTTCGCTTTTACGCAAAGACTCAGTACCATGTTGCCCTACTTGTCTGCAAAAAAAGGGGTATGCGAGTTACCGATGGCACTTTTCCGGATATGAGTATTGTCACGAACATAGTATTAAGCTGGTTAGTCACTGCGCCTGCGGGGCACCCTATGATTATCGTTATGCGGGCTTGTCCGGAGTCTGCCCTGAATGTGGTGAACTCGTATCTTCACCTCAAGAAAGGGTTCTTCTCCGCTTAGGTGAGCTTGATATTTGGGTAAAAAGTTGAGTGGGTATCAGGAACCGATGTTTGTCTGATCTTCAACTTAAAATAATCTGTATCTCTTACTCCTCTGGCTCTTCGTCTGAGTAACCCTATAGATACATTGCCAGCCTCAACCCGAGCGTTGGTCAGCTTGTATTTTGCGTAGTTACAGATACCTACTTTTCTTTCTAATATTGAGTCTGCAAAGCTGCTTAGTGACATTATCCGAGTTGACTTTGCTAGACGGCACCAAGCTTCAAGAGCGGCTGTCATGGTCTCGTAACAAGGCTCATCCCATATCGCTTGTAGCTGCTCTTTTAGCATATAAATCACGCACAACGTCTTGTTACTCTCAAGTAAATCGTCGAGTCTGTCAGACTGCTTGTCATCCAATTTCTGTGCATTTTTCAGTAGGAGGAAGAGTGTGCCTTTAAGCATCCTTTTCTCATCGTGCGAGCCAATCCTAAAAGCTTTCGCTCTCTCTTTTCTGATTAAAATGCAGTAGTTTTGCATCACATGGAATCGGTCAAAAACGATGTCTGCATGAGGTAACATTTTTCTTACCGCTGATTGGTAAGCTTGCCCCATATCCATTGATACCGCTTTAATTCCAGCCTTTGTTTCCTCTGATAGTTGCTCGAAAAATGAGATAAGGACTTCTGCTTTTCGTCCATGTTCTACCCAAATTAAATGACCAGAAACAAGGTCGTAAACGACGGTCATATAATCGTGTCGTTTAGCTCTAGCTACTTCATCAACGCCAATGTGGAGTAAGTTCTTTAGTTTCTCGGGTTCTAAAGCTGGCAGGCTTGAACGCAAGTATTCTCTATCGATGTTTTTGACTGTTTCCCACCGAATACCTAAATGCTGAGACACGGCATGTATGCTCATGTGGCGGCATAATCCACTGATAAACTTGCAAAAGCGAGCGGTATAGCGACCTCCTTTAGAGACATAGTCAGTATCTTCAATTAGCCGTCTTCCGTCTTTATCTCTGGTTTTAGCCAGTTCAACTTCTATCGTGCATGGCCGTCCGCTAACAGGCAGATCCTGAAGTCGTCTTTTGACATAGTGGTCTACGGTGCAGGTTGCACCTGTGATTGGATCTTTGACCTTATATCTTCGGTCTCGACGGCAACGAACGAAAACTGATTGGGACACTTCTTCTATTGAACAAGATTCGACACACTGACCTTTAAAGCAAAACAACGAGGAATACAAAGACGACAAAATACACTACAAACTTATAATAAAAATAAGCATTATAAATCATGTGATTATGATAGGTTCATTGATGTTGTTTGACTCATGAAAGCGGAGAAGAGCCAAGAAAGTAATGGTTCAAAAATGCTCACAGTAGCTTCTTGGTTATCAGGAGCTGATGTTAAACCATTACCAATTGTCCCTTTTAGTTTCAGATGGGGGTTTATTCATTGGTGGTCAAAAGTATCCGACTCATCTCAAACTAGTAATTTTGGTGAGTTCACAGACTTTTGGGAACAGTGGCCTGGCTCCTTTCATGAGTTGATTGAAAGAGAAATAGAATTCAATTTCGAATACGCCGTTCTTAGCCAAGCGGAGCTAAGAGTGAAAGATATTCTTGGCAGAATTCTGTTCAGCTCAATTCAGCTTCCTGACCGAAATTTTCGTTCGAATATTATATTGAAAGAGCTCTTCCAATATTTAGAAATGAATTTGTGGAACGACAACGGCAAGCTCGCCAACCTGCGACTAAATACACTTGAAGCATGTATAGTACTGAACTGTTCCCGGGAGCAAATTACTTCCATGGTCGAACAACGTATACTCATCCCAAATTTTCGTCTTGGAAATCGAGATGTGTTAGCCGTTACTGATTACGCCTTTTACTTAGGTGATATTTATTGTCTTTGGCTTTCAGAATTTCAAACTGATGAGTTCAATCGTTCTTTCTATGTGTCGAGGTGGTGAATGACGACACTGGCAGAAATAATAGAAAATGATACAGACGACCTCAATAGGGATTTACGGAGAGCATTCCGACCACTTTCTCGCCCCATAGACATAACAAATACTCCTCTCGAAGCCATAACCATACTAGTAAACCTAACAGATAAGGTCCTTAAACAAAAAGACCTACTTGATAGAAACAAATGTAAAGAAAAGCTTAGAGACGAGAAATGGTGGGCAAGCTGTTTAAGTACTGTTAAATATCGCCAAAGTCATAATCCCAAGTTCCCTGACATTAGAGCAAGTGGGATTATTCGAGCTTTACCTATCGGGCACCTGCCACCTTTCTTGCTATCTTCAAGCAAGCTGCCCACCGATAACTGGGCTTATGCCAATGACTCTAGCCAAGTGAATAAATCCTGTTTTTTAACGAGCAAATTTATATGGGATGGCCATATTCATTGCTTAGGGCAATTACTTGCTGATATTGAACATCCTCTTTGGAATGTCCTAAGAAAGCTCGGATGTTACGTTAAAACAGCCAAATACATATCAAAAGAGCTAGCACTTGTTCCTCCGTTGGAAATTAATACTTCGCTAGTTAGAAATTACCTGCCACAAATTTCTCTTCCGGATAACAACAACTCATATATTTCATTATCACCAGTAGCGTCTCAATCGATGCAAAATGATTGTTATGAAGCACTTAGAGGACACTATCGGTTTTCTGCTATTACCCGGTTTAGCCGAGCGACAAACATGGGAACTCTTGCAATGAGCTGCGGCGGTAATTTTAGAATGATTCATTCTTTACCTCCAATAGCAAAGTACAAACACCATCATTCAACAGATACCCAGCAATGGCTAACGAAATCTTCGTTGAAAGCGATGCGAGAATACATCGAATCATCTCAGTGGGTAATGTCACCAACTGAACTTTCGACAAGAAAAAAATTTGTTATCGAAGACGTAAAGACGATGATTTCCAAATGGGTAAGTAGCATTACTGCCGGACAAGAAAACTTAAATAAAAGGAAATTAACAGAACGTTTCAATGCAGATTTAGCCAAAACCAAATTTGCCAGTCGTTACGCATATGATCCCAACTTAACTCAGTTAGTCTACACTAGCATCGGCTCCATCATTCAATCGTCATATTCTCAACAACTTTCAGAGCTAGAAAATTCTAACGAAAACTATTTGCTATTAACAAACCTACGAATCTCAGGCGCATCTGCCATGAATTCACCGATGAGCATTGGACTCCCCTCAATGATGGCATTTTATGGGTTCGTGCATGCTTTTGAGAGAAACCTAAAAACAGTTATTCCCAACTTTAAAATAGATAGCTTTTCCGTATGCATTCATAGCATACACGTAGAAAACCGAGGATTAACAAGAGAGTGGGCTCTCAATACCAAAAATGGCATCACAGCGCCTGCGACGCGAGATGACTGGCAATGCGATTTCACCCTCAGCTTGATTCTTCAATGCAACAATTATTCTCAAATAACACCACGAGAGTTCATGAGCTTGCTACCAAGAAGACTAGCGAGAGGAAACGTAACAGTTGCTATTTCCGATATCGAACGCTTGGGAAGAAGCATGAGCTTAGATGATGCCATAAAGACGATCCCCTTTGAAACTGGTAGATGGCTTAGCCTGAATAACGAAACAACCTTACATAGTGTTCAAGATATCATTACTGAATTAAAAGAAAACAAAATGCAAACCGTCAACTGCATTGGTTACCACCTGTTAGAACTTCCAAGTGAAAAACGTTACTCACTTCGCAGCTACAAACACGCTTTCGCCGAAACCATACTTGGTGTCATAAAATTATTCGCAATTAGTGAAAATACAAATCCCGACCAATACTTTTGGCAATATCACTATTCGACGCAAGGCTCAATTTTACTACCGAGGAGTGTATACAATGAGACTACCGACTCAGCTATCCTATGAACGCTCTATCGAACCTACCCATGTTACGTTCCATGTGATCTGGCCTGAAGGTAGAAAAAAGCCACTGACATATTCGGCAAATAAACAGTTGGGTATGAAAGAAGGCTTCACGTCAGCTTACAAAGATAATGGTGAAATAGATGAAAAGGTCACTGAATATTCATTAGCGCTAGGAAATATCCATGAATTAGACTATTGCTGTGTGCCTCACGGAGCCGAGAGTATCGAATGCGAATTTTCTGTTTCATTTGTTTCAAGTCATCAAAAACCTTTTATATGCTCCGATCCTAAAGTCAAAAGCACCCTTATTAAACTTGTGAAGCTATATGAACAAAAGATTGGTTGGGAAGAGCTAGCAACTCGATATTTTATGAACATTTGTAACGGTAGATGGCTCTGGAAAAATAAAAAACTTCCTTACTCTTTTTCTATTAGCGTGAAACCATGGCCTTGGGATAACGAAGAAGCTATTATCACTTTCGACGACATTCGAAAAAACTATGGTGACGCTAACAACTTCAAGGCGCATCAACATTGGGGAGCACTAATCAAGTTAATTACTGACGCTTTTTCACAACCAAACGGTCTATGTAAGTTTGAAGTCAGTGCTACACTTCGCTATGCCAAAAGTGACCCTTTATTTCCAAGCCTAGCTTTCAAAAATTCGGTCAAAGGAGAAAAAAGTCGCATTTATCAAACAACTGAAGTGGACGGAGTACGAAGTCCTATATTAGGCAGTTATAAAACTGGAGCAGCAATTGCCACTATTGACGACTGGTATCCTAATGCTGAAGAGCCATTACGTATAAGTCACTATGGTGTACATAAGCAAGATGTATACTCCTATCGATTTCCAAACACAGGAAAAGACATATTTACACTTTTGGAAAGAGCAGATGAGTATGTAGACCAACTTGAAGCTGCAGATGAACTTTCTCAAGAAACGATTAATGATCTGCATTTTATCATTGCAAACCTAATTAAAGGCTCGCCACTTCAACGAAAAGGAAGCTAAGCCATGGATTGGTACTATCGGACAATCACATTCTTACCTGAATATAGAAACAATGAAGTAATAGCGGCTAAATGTCTAAAGGAATTACATCGTTTTAATTACAAGTACCAAACGAGATCCATTGGCGTTTCGTTTCCACTTTGGGCAGAAGAAACCGTAGGACATAAAATCACTTTTATTAGTACCAACAAAATGGAGCTGGATTTTGTGCTGTCACGACGGTATTTCACACAAATGACAAAACTTGGGTACTTTAGCATCTCCACAGCGCAAATCGTCCCAGACAATTGTTCTTATGCTCTGTTTAGGCGTAAGCAATCTATAGACAAAGCAACATCAGCAGGCCAAGCAAGAGAAATAAAACGACTTGAACGAAGAGCATTAGAGCGTGGCGAAATATTTGACCCAGCGTATTATTCCAAAAGCACGACTCATGCATTCCATAGTTACCACTCACTTAAAGAAGATAGTAGCGGTGGTAATGGGTTCCGACTAAATATACAAATGGAACAGTTAGAAGATACTTTAAGCACAGGAAGGTTTAGCAGTTATGGGCTAGGCAATACAGATAATTCATTACAGGTTGTACCTTTGATTTAACCTTACTTCTAAGCCCTCTTCATAACCTATTGATTTTAAAGCCTATAATGTATCATTAAGTTTAAAAGGGTAAATTAGTAGAATAAACATTAACTACCTGATATTTATGGACTATTATTAAATTGGTAATAGTGAACTGCCGCATAGGTAGCTGATAATTGGTTATAGCTGAATATCGCAGTCTGGCAACCGTGAACTGCCGCATAGGTAGAGAGGATCAGTTTAAAAAATCAATACTATTACCATCTCCAAACAGCTAAACTCTTAGCTGTTTGCTTTGGTATTAAATGAGGATTATAATCCTCATTACTACTGAAAAGTAGCTGATAACAAATTTACATCTCCAGGCTCTGCCAAAAAGCGAATACTGCCGAACAGGTAGGTGGTTTGAGCCAACTGACTTAGAGAGCTTCTACCAATATTTATTATGGTAAAAGCTCTCTAATGTCACACCGAAGAACTTCCGCTAACTGGTAGGCTTTTTCTAGTGTGATGTTCACTTCCCCACGCTCTATTCGCCCCACATAACTACGGTCAATATCGGCGGTTAACGCTAACTTATCCTGAGAAATACCTTTGTCTTTTCGCATAGAGCGAACATTGTGACCAAATTTTTTCGCTAAGTCTTTCATTTCAATCGTACATTAAAAAGAAAGACTATCTATTCTTGATGCATGCATTTCCACGGACTATAATCCGCATTTTATTTTCCATGTTCAACCCCATCACTGAGAGTTCATCCGTGTCACAAGGCTTTACCATTCACCCCTATATTATTGATTCATTGAAAAAAGAAAACAAAAATGAATTTGGAATTTCTGAAATCCGAGATCTGTTGTTCGCCACCACAATGCAAGAAAAGAGTAAAGACCATGTACGTCTGTTTGTATCTAAACAGCTCAATAAGATGGTAAAACAAGGAATATTAACGACTTCAGGAAATAACCGTAATAAACGGTTTCATAAAACCGAGTTATTTGAACAGTTTAATACTTCAAGTTGCAAAGGATCAGCACACGACAAAACAGGAACTGAATGCGTGAAAAAACCGAACTCTTATTTACAAGAGTTGGACAAAGCAAGAAGTAGGCTTAATGCGGAACTTGTAATGTTAATCGCTGAAATGGACGAGTACCGATCGATTATGACGCAGTTCCCTCAGACTAAAGAAAAAGTAAGTAAACTGCATGAAGAATCAACACAACACTCAGCCACTTTAACTGGACAGATCACCGCCATCTCGAAAACAATAGAAGTACTCCAGTCGGAGGCAGTCTGATGCTCAGAGAATGGCAACGAAGTTGTATCGAAGACATCCTACAAAGATACACATCAGGCAAAAAACATTTTCTTACCCAGGCCACCCCCGGTGCTGGTAAAACGATAATGGCGGCCTATTTAAGCAAACAACTATTAGATTCCAATATGATTGATCTGATCGTTTGCTTTTCTCCCTCAGTAAATGTGGCTAATGGGTTTACAAGTACTTTCTCTCGTGTATTGCAGTGCTCGTTCAATGGCTCTCTAGGTTCATTAGGAACATCACTAACCTACCAAGCTATCCAATATATCGATGACCAATTTTGGGAAACTATCTCAAAGCACCGAGTCCTAGCTATATTCGATGAAATCCATCATTGTTCAGGTGAAACTCTTTCTGACGCCAATGCTTGGGGCGAGCAGATTATTTTAAAAGTGCAGAAAGCGTCCAAGTATACTTTGGCACTGACGGGAACTCCTTGGCGTTCAGATAGCTTACCAATATCACTGAGCTCTTATAGCAATCCGGAAGGAAAAATCATCTGCGATTATCAGTACACTTTAAAGCAGGCTATCACCGACAGAGTATGTCGAAAGCCGAAACTCGTGTTAGTTGATAACGAGCAGTTGCAATATGCCAGCCCAGAAGAAAGTAAATCTTATTCTTCGATTCAAGAATTATTTAAAGAACAAAAGATTAGTTACTCCAGTATCTTACAAGATACAGATGCTTTAATTCATATTCTCAGACTATCAGTAATAAAGTTAAATTCAATTAGAACAACGAACCAAAATGCGGGTGGACTGATCGTTGCGGCATCGGTGGCACACGCAAGACAAATTCAAACAATTTTGAACGAAAAATTAAAGCAACCCAGCGTGATGGTTTCTTACCATGACCCAGATGCTCAAAAGATTATTGAACAATTCAAAAATGGTCACTCCCCTTGGATTATCAGCATTGGAATGATCAGTGAGGGAACTGACATTCCAAGGCTTCAAGTCTGCTGCCATTTGAGTAATGTTCGCACGGAGTTGTATTTCCGTCAGGTATTAGGGCGAATACTTAGAGTCACGGATGGCGACAATCAAGAAGCTTGGCTGTACACGCTTGCTGAAGAAAATCTTGTGAAATTTTCTGAAGAAATCGAGCAAGATATTCCTGATTCGTGTCTTTATATAAAACTGCCTGAGGAGGCAGAGATTGAAGGCGCACATTTACATCAAGCGAGCCCACCTCATGTCACTACCTCAGCAACATCGGGGGAGTTCAAATGGAACAACAGCGATACAAGTGTGCAGATAGGTAACGAAAATCCTATGCCTTATAGGTCATTCACCTTGGGGCATTTTAGAGAGCGGGTTATTGAGGCGTTTGTTGGGATTTAGTAGGGTACAATCTTTACTGCAAAAGGCCCTTCAGATTTAAGGTAATTAATTGTGCTCAATCTCCTTTTGCAGCAAGGTAATTTTCCCAACCAACATCTTCTGGTGGTTCAGTAATTCTTAGTTTTTTGATATCTGCATCAAATGGGTTAAATGATTCGCAAGCATCCCGACTGACTTTGGGAGCAGCGCGTGAAAAATGCTTTAAAGAAATACACGGAGCATTTTCTAGTAAAGCAAATTTAGCTGCTTTATTGATCAAGCGCCGAATCAACCGCATGTTTCCCTTGGAAAAAACATACACCCTTTTCATTATGTTTTCAGATGCCAACCCAGATTTCTTTGAAAAGGGTAAGGCTTCATCTAACATCGTCAGAAATGTTCTGTATCTGATTCGCTCACTTGTATCTTTGACCCTGAATGGCTTTAAATGGTGTTGAGATTCAAAACGCCCTCGTAATTGATTGTTGGCCCGCAAAATCTCGGTTGAATAAGGCATTCCAAAAAGTACAACAGGTATTTTTGAATCAATGATTATCATCTTTAACCAGTCAGCAGTGCTATGAAGTACATCTTTGCTTTTACGGTCAATCATATGCTGGAACTCATCTATGATAATGAGCTCAACTCTGCACTCGCGAAGCAAATCGTTGACTATTTTCATCAACTCGGCGGGATCTTTTCCATGACTAAATGCTAACGGATCTCCCATCGAAGATAACAGCCTTTCCGAGGCGGTAACTGGATTGGCATTTGCGGGTAACGAAGTGAACAAAATGGGAATGATAGAACCATCATTAGCTTCCATCCTAGGGTTATCTGCTAAATATTTATCTATAATAGTGGTTTTGCCTGACCCACTATCACCAACAACAATTAGACATTCTGGTTCCGATATACCATCACTCTCCTCTCGACATTCCTCTATGTCCGAGAGAATTTCATCTATCTGAGAATTACTAATAAAAATACTCTTCACCTGTTGGTGGAGTGCTTTCGCAGAATAATTCACTTATTTGTTCCTCGAACCGAATCAATTTTCCAGCCATCAGTATTCACTTCAACGTCCCAATCAATATCGTCATTACTCGACATCTGCAACTCTGGTTTTTGATGAGACTTGGTCCGCTCAGCATGCTCACGCACCCTTTCAAGTTTAGAGGCTTCTCTAATCCCAATATTAGCCTGCTTACCGTTGCCAGATAGGTGCAGTGCTTCATCGATGATATCGTATATCACTCTCCAAGCTTTAATAACATCATTATGTCTATAGTTATTCCTTATATGGTTTCGTGCATAATCGCAACACACTTTGTGAAACCACTCTGACACTGAATAAGCGTAGTCAGGATCCACTGATTCTACGGCAAAAAATTCGTGTTTATCTTCATCCAGAACGTATATTTCACCCATACAAATTGGATTATATTTTATTTTTACCTTAATGCTCTTACCATCATATGTATGCTTTCCGAAATACTGAGCAAGATATGAACTTGAATAACGTAGTGTTTTTTTAAGGCGGATACCGTTTCTATCTAGAGAAACCTCAACATTTTTCCCAAGATTAAACCTTAGTTCATCTATTGAACCATTAAAGGAGCGAGGTGGAAGAGCACTACGCATAGCATCAGCCCAAGAAAGATTAGGTATATTATTTTCCAAACCATTAGGGCTAGATTGGTATATATCGATAAGCCAAATATGGATAACTTTCATCAAATCTGAACGGGTAATAATCGCATTTTTTTGTGGATTATAATCGCCGCGAGCGAAGATATTACTGAAGCTCTTACCTGGAATCCCAGAAAGCAGTTTATTGTTGATAGTTCGAAAATACCGTTCAACAGATCCTTTCAGCCAAGGCTTTTTAACGGGATTCTTTTTAACCTTAATTCGTAAGTTTTTACAGGCGGTTACAAAGTCTTTACTATTAAACTCAGCACCGTTATCAACAATAAGGTGTTCTGGTAAGCCATAACATGGCCACTCCCCTTTTACTTCTGGATATAACTCTTTAACGTAATACTTAGGTAAAATCGCATTTTCTAGCGCTAGAGAAACCGATAAATAACTTGGTGGCTCGAACCCAAGATAGAAACCAACAACACTTTTAGTATGAGTATCAAAAAGTAATGTAAGCCACGGGCGCCCAAGAGGAAGCTTACGAGCATCATCAATCACAAACAAATCTAGGCGAGTATGATCAGCTTCAACACGCTGCAAAACTCGAGTCGTTTCCGGTCGTTGTCCGACTTTCTTGTAGTATGTATCGGCGGCTTTTTTCCCTTTTTTAATTAGCAGCCTTTCATAATCTGTTTTTTTAACAATTCTTTTTCTAAAGGATTCATATTCAAAAGATAATTGGGTGTCATTACACTCATTATGTCTATCTATTGCCGTTTCTAATAACGTAAAGGCTTGTTGAATTGTTGGCGACTCTTCCGAGAAATATGATTTTATAGCACTCTCTATATACTCTTCCAGTTCCAAGGTTTTTCGTTGCTTTGTATTACCTCTCGTTACTCCAGGAATCAACGAAGAAAGTAAAAATCCAGATTTCTTAAAAGTACTCCAATAACGATATATCGATGATGCAGACGGTACATTTGGATGAAATTTATCTTCAAGACCCTTCATCGAACCTGATATTTTCTTTAAGGTTAAACTAGAGCCGTGCAATTCAATAAGATAATCTAATATGTTATACCGATGGATTGCCTCATCTCTTCGTTTTTCATCGAATGAAAAAAGATCTTGATAACTGTCTTGAAGTTCAATCCCAAATCGCGTGCCCTTTGATGTCTTAGGCACCGAAGTATTCGAGTGTTTCTCAGGGAAAAAACTGCCAAAAGCATGAAGATTTTCAAAGTCGTCACTCATGAAACTCTCCAGACAAGAGAATCATGACTGATTGGGTAATGCCAATCAAACTCTAGAATGTTTTTTGCGATCAAATCATAAAGCGCAGGCAATATAGAAGCAGCTTGCCCCTGACTGGTGTTTAATACTTGCGAGATTCGCATTTCACCGTATTTTTGAAACAATTTTAAAAGTCTAACCTGCACATCATCGAGACTATCAGAACAAGCGTAGCGATGAATGATCTTCAGATTGTCGAGCAAAGGATAAATTTGAATATCATCTTCAGTCAGAACAAGTAAGTCATATCCGTTAGCAATAGCTTGTTGTTTCTGTGCATCAAATTTTTCCTTAAATTCATCCCGTTCAGTTACCCACTTAGGCTTCACTTCATAATATGTCGCATAGCCATCATTGAAATAACAGAGCATATCAGGAGTATAACGACGTAACCGCCCATTTAATCGATATTCAAAACCCAGAGGCTGTGTTTCAAATGATTTTACGTGTGGAGCGAATTCAAAATGAAAACATGCATCAAACTCAAGATCAGATTCAGTTGTTTGAACAGAATCTGTCTTCAAGCTAACAAAACGAGAAATGTTCTTAACTTTGGAGTTTTTAAGGATTCGTTTTTTCATATAAAACATCCACACTTGTAGTAAACTTTCAAAAGTATGGTACACTTTTTATACAATGCAAGGTACGGGTGTTTTAATTCAACGTATAGTTGTTTTATTGCAATGTATGGTTGTATTTACATTCACAAAGGAATAACAGATGAGCAGTGGTCAAAGAGATATTACCCTTCGCTTTTTAGCAGAACCTGGCGACGTAAATTTTGGTGGTAAAGTCCACGGCGGCGCAGTAATGAAATGGATAGACTTAGCTGCTTATGCCTGCTCTGCCGCCTGGAGTGGCAAATACTGTATTACCGCTTACGCGGGTGGGATTCGATTTGTTGCACCGATCCATGTGGGTAACCTAGTTGAAGTAAGTGCAAAAGTGATTTTCACCGGTCGCACCTCGATGCACATCGCCATTGATGTACAGGCGAGCGATCCCAAAGAAATGAAAAACCGTTTAACCACTCACTGCATTGTGATCATGGTTGCGGTAGACGAAGACGGCAAGCCAACAGATATTCCTAAGTGGATTCCTGAATCCGATGAGGACAAAGCGTTAGAGCGCTCCGCCATTGCGTTGATGAACATGCGTAAAGAAATCGGTGAAGAGATGGAAGCTCACGTTAAATACCTCAAGTAACCACCTACAACGAGCGTTCAAAACCGCAGCCCCAATTGTTGTGTGAAGCAATGTCATGCTTCTGCCATTTGTTTCACACACTCTCCTGCCTTGTCATAAATCTTTCACCTTGATTTGCTTAAATCCCTGCACTAATTTGGAAATGAATGAGTGTGGATCTTGGGAACTGTAAAAACCACCTTAAGTGAAGAAACGCTGACCAATTTGAAGGCGGTCGAATATCAATGGGTAAGAACCATGTATGTCGAGGGTTACAGCGAGACTGAAATTAACCATTATATTCAAACGTGCTTTGGTGGAGACGTAACCTTTGCCAACCTTTTTCGTCGTGTCGCACTGCAGCAAGAGAGCTTATATACCTTGCTCCAGTATGTAGGATGTGCGCCTTCCAGCCGTGAGTTTTGACGGCTAACCCGCCTAGCTAACCCTCTCCCCAGCGCTTTTGCGCGATATTTTTATGTGAAGTGCTACGCAGGCCATTTCCAAGGCTCTATGTAATCCATTACAAAGCCGATAGTCTTGGCCTGCATCATCAATATCTATTTACTCATTATTGGCAATAAACATCATCACCGTATTCTACGATGGTTTAAATACGTAAAGATCTGATTTTACAGACATAAAAAAACCTGAGTCTGAACTCAGGTTATGGTTACAAGAACTGTTAGTGATTGTGTCGTAAGGAACTAAGCTAACAGCCAGCTATGCGTAACGCCAATAAAAGCAAGATATTACTGATCGGCGGCCAAACCAAAAGTGTAATATCAGTGCTAAGTATAAGGGCGACCATTTGGTCGCCCTTTTCTAGTTATTCTTGTCAATCTCAAAGACCAGTTGAGATTATCCTTTCACACCACCAGCGGTTAGGCCACCAACCAACCAGCGTTGAGCAAGTAAGAATACTGCAGTGATTGGCACTGCTGATAGTACTGCAGCAGCTGCGAAATCGCCCCACAAGTAGTTCTGTGGGTATAGGTATTGCTGCATACCTACTGCTAATGTGTAAGAGTTTACATCAGAAAGTAGGAGTGACGCTACAGGAACTTCACCGATTACCATGATGAACGACAGGATAAATACTACAGCCAGGATTGGCACTGACAGTGGAAGCAATACCAAACGGAACGCTTGCCATGGTGTCGCACCATCCAGTGCTGCCGCTTCTTCCAGAGATGAATCGATACTTTCAAAGTAACCTTTAATCGTCCAAACGTGCAGGGCGATACCACCCAAGTAAGCGAAGATCAAACCACCGTGAGTGTTCAAACCAAGGAACGGAATGTACTGACCAAGCTTGTCGAACAGAGCGTATAGAGCAACCAGTGCCAACACTGCCGGGAACATTTGGAAGATCATCATCGCTTTTAGGATGGTGTTCTTACCTTTAAACTTCATACGAGCAAACGCGTAAGCAGAAGTCGTCGATAGCGCTACAATCAGAACCGCTGAGATACCACCTACTTTTACCGAGTTCCATAGCCATGTCATTACCGGGAATGGAGGTGGTGTAACAGTACCATCTGCGTTAGTCACAGAGAAACCTAGAGCCAGTTTCCAGTGATCCAATGTTGGGTTATCAGGAATCAGACTACCCGTTGCAAAGTTACCTTCACGGAATGAGATCGCGATGATCATCAGCAAAGGGAAAATGATCAGTGCCAAGAACGCCCACATTGCAATATGAGTAGCCCAAACACGATACTTTAATGACTTGCCTTGTACCATTGCCATTATAATGTCTCCTTAATCTTGAGCTACTTTAGTTACACGTAGGTTTAGTAGAGCCAACGCGCCAACCAACAGGAAGATAAGTGTTGCTACCGCACTTGCCAGACCGAAGTCTTGACCACCAGCACCTTCGAATGCGATACGGTAGGTGTAGCTAACCAATAGGTCTGTGTAACCTGCAGGCTCTGAAGTACCAATCATGTTTGGACCACCACCTGTTAACAACTGGATAAGCACGAAGTTGTTGAAGTTAAAAGCAAAGCTTGCAATCAACAGTGGTGTTAGCGGTTTAAGCATCATTGGCAACGTAATGCGCGTAAAGTTAGACACGAAGTTCGCACCATCGATAGCAGAAGCCTCATAAAGGTCATCAGGAATCGCTTTAAGCAGACCCATACATAGAATCATCATGTAAGGGAAACCAAGCCAAGTGTTTACAATCAAGATCATGCTTTTCGCCATGAATGGGTCAGAGAACCAAGCAGGGCTAATACCAAACAGACCTTCAAGTAGCATGTTGATCTCACCAAAGCTTTGGTTAAACAAACCTTTAAAGATCAGGATAGAAATAAACGCTGGAACCGCATAAGGCAGAATAAGTAGAAGTCGGTAAACAGAGCGGCCTTTTAGCTCTTCCCACTGAACCACACTCGCCAGAACCAAACCGATGATTAGAGTAAATAGTACGGTTAGTGCAGAGAAAACAATCGTCCAGATAAAGATGCTAATAAATGGTTCTTTGATACCGTCATCTTTCCAAACTCGTTCAAAGTTATGGCTACCAATGCCAACCACGAAACCCGGTGATACGGTACTGCCGACAAACTGACCATTTTCATCAATCGGCTGGTAGTAACCCGTTTCCATGTTTGGCAGTAGGGTTTCTTGAGTACGGTTGTTAAATAGTGCCTCACCATCCTCTTGTAGCGTGTACAAAGGTACAACCGCTGCGAACTTACGCAGACCGCTCATACGGATGTCATCACCGCTTGGCAGATGAAGGTCAACACTACTTAGTGCGTCGCGATTACTCACGATGGTTTTGATTTGCTCTTTCTCACCAGTCACTTCTTGGATTGGCGCAAGATCTAAATCCGTTGCAGAGAAACCTTGTAGTTGGAAAGTCGGCGTAGCCAGTAACTCGCCATCTTTATCAATGACAATTTGATGGCCCTGTTCAGTTTTGTATAACGTGAACGGATAGCTATCACCACTTTGATACGTCCTGTCCAAAAGTACAGTTTGGGCTCGCTCGAAAGAGAGCTGGTTTTTCGCGCTGTAGTTAGTAAATGCCAGACCTACGGTATATGCCAATGGGAAAAGAATGAACAAAATCATCCCTGCAATACCAGGATAGATGTAACGGTGAGCGTAGGTCTTTTTACTACCAAAAATGTACAGTGCTAAAGCAGTAAGAATAATCGTAAGAAGTGCAAACGCAATCTCACCGCGCGAATACATAAGAATTGTTGCGTAACCATTAAGAATGCCGACTGTGCCTAAAAGCGCCCATTTAATAAACACTTTTTTGCTGCTCGGAAGGTTGGCTGCTGGTGCTGTCATAGCTTTTGTACCTTGAACTGACTGCATAGGGAACCTGCTAGCGAATATAGAATAAGTATAGAAAAGTAAGGAGGAGTTACCCCCTCCTTAAAAAGGTATTACAGAATTATTTAGTCATTTGTTTTTCTGCATCAGCAAGCGCTGCATCTACAGTTTGACGACCGTCAACAACGTTGATGATTGCGTTCTTAGCCGCACCCCAGAATGCATTCATTTGAGGGATGTTTGGCATGATTTCGCCGTTCATTGCGTTATCCATTGTTGCCGCGATTCGTGCATCAGAATCTAGCTCACGTTGGAATGAGTTAAGTGCTACCGCGCCCAATGGCTTGTCATCATTAACTTTACGCAGACCGTCGTTAGTTAGCAGGTAGTTTTCTAGGAATTCTACCGCTAGGTCTTTGTTTGGTGACGCAGTGCTGATACCTGCTGTTAGAACACCAACGAATGGCTTAGAAGACTGACCTTGGAATTTAGGTAGTGTAGTCACACCGTAGTTGATGCCAGACTTCTCGATGTTGCCCCAAGACCACGGACCGTTGATAGTCATCGCAGTTTCACCTTGGTTAAACGCAGACTCAGATACTGAGTAATCCATATCTGCAGAAATTACGCCTTTGTCTACAAGACCTTTAACGAAAGACATAGAATCTTTCACACCTTGCTTAGCGATACCAGCGTCTTTAACGTCGTAGCCTTCAGAAGTGTATTTGAACGCGTAACCGCCATCAGCAGCCATTAGTGGCCACGTGAAGTACGGTTCTTTTAGGTTCCACATGATTGCAGATTTGCCGTCTTTCTTAAGTTTCGCGTCAAGCTCTGCAACTTCTTCCCAGCTCTTAGGTGGGTTAGGAACAAGATCTTTGTTGTAGATTAGAGATAGAGACTCAACCGCTACAGGGTAGCCGATAAGTTTGCCGTCGTAACGCACTGCATCCCATGCGAAATCAACGATGCCTTCCTGAATTTCTTTAGAAGGTTTGATTTCTGCCAAAAGACCAGCTTCTGCGTAACCACCAAAACGGTCGTGAGCCCAGAATACGATATCAGGACCGTCACCAGTCGCTGCTGTTTGTGGGAATCTATCTTGAAGGCCATCAGGGTGAGCCACTGTTACTTTAATACCAGTGTCTTCTTCAAACTTCTTACCAACTTCAGCAAGGCCGTTGTAACCTTTGTCGCCATTGATCCAGATAGTTAGTTGTCCTTCTTCGATGGCAGCATGAGCACCAAATGACCCCAAAGCAACAAGAGTACCTAGTGCTACAGCGCTTAACTTTTTCATGTTCGTATCCTTTGTTATATTTTTGATGTAGGGCTAGTCCATTGAGGTTCAGCCGTATTTCGACATATATCATCTGAAATAATCCAGTATGTCTCATCCTCCTAATCCCTACGCCCTATCAATTATGGCGTATTTTCGTGATCTATATCGTCAAGCATAGGAGACCCAAATCACAAAAAGGGCTTTTGTCGTGATCCACTTCAACTTTAGGTGGTGTGATAATGTGATTTCCGCCCAACTCCTTCATTACTCCTCCTTTTTTACTCCTCCCCGTCTACTCCCCCCACAATTATTTCGATTAGGAGGATGTGACAAAAGGAACAATCTTAGAAACTGCACCCATCCAAGAGTGGATGGTAAGAACCCTTTCCCAGCTATACCTATTAGTTAGGTGAAAATAGGCTGGTTTTGCATTGCCATACGAGTGGAATGTCATTGATTGGTGTTGTTTGTGGTTATTTTTTCACGGGGGAGACAACGCTATTAATGTGGGGGAGAGAAACTCGTACTTGGCTGTGACGGGTAGCACTTCTTAGGACAATTTATTGAAGTGCTACCCTACTTTTCTTATCAACCACCTTTACTTACCGATTCCTACTGTTACTGCTCGCTAGATAATTCATATAATGATGAGTGGTGAAAAATAAAAATTTGATCGAGGACGAGCTACATGGCGAGTGTCACGTTAAAAAATGTTTGTAAAGCGTATGGCGACGTATTGATTTCTAAAAACGTAGATCTGGAAATTAACGAAGGTGAATTCGTTGTTTTCGTAGGTCCATCAGGTTGTGGTAAATCTACCCTTCTACGTTGTATTGCCGGTCTAGAAGACATTACTTCAGGTGATTTATATATTGGTGACGAGCGCATGAATGACGTTGAACCATCCAAACGTGGTGTTGGTATGGTATTCCAGTCTTATGCTCTATACCCACACTTAAACCTTTATGACAACATGTCATTCGGTCTTAAGCTGGCTAAAGCAGACAAAGCTGAGATTGACAAACGTGTTGAACACGCAGCAGAAATCCTACAGTTAGGTCACCTGCTTGAACGTCAACCTAAAGCACTTTCAGGCGGTCAACGCCAACGTGTAGCGATTGGTCGAACTCTGGTTTCACAGCCAAACGTATTCCTGTTGGATGAGCCTCTGTCTAACCTTGACGCGGCACTACGTGTAAACATGCGTTCTCAAATCACTAAACTACAGCGCCAGCTGGGTTGTACGATGATTTATGTAACGCACGACCAGGTAGAAGCGATGACAATGGCAGATAAGATCGTCGTTTTGGATGGTGGTTATGTTTCTCAGGTTGGTAAGCCACTAGAGCTATACCATTACCCACAAAACCGCTTCGTTGCAGGCTTTATCGGTTCTCCAAAAATGAACTTCATGAGTGTATTTATTGAAGAAGCCGAAGCAGAACGCGTAAAAGTTCAGCTATCTAACGGCGTATCATTCTGGATTCCTGTTGACGGCACAACCGTTAACCGCGGTGACCGTATGTCTTTGGGTATCCGTCCAGAGCACTTACTATCCGCTTCAGAAGCAGATGCAAGCATTCACGGCGAAGTGATGATTGTTGAGAAGCTAGGTAACGAAACTCAGGTATACCTAAACCTTGAAGGTGCAGATGCTGACGTTATTTTCCGTCAACCAGATACGCTAGCTGTCGACCTTGGCGATAAATTGGAAATTGGTATCCCGGCACACCGTTGTCACCTATTCCACAGCGATGGTCGCGCATGTCGTCGCCTATTTAAAGAGAATGGCGTAGACGTCGAATAACTCATTCACCTCTAATTACTAAAAATCCCTCTCCTCACTTGAGAGGGATTTTTATATCCAGCCTAATAAAGCAAAAATATTCATCAAAACCACTCATAGCAATACGTCTAATTAAAAATAACCACAACTAATCCATTATTTTTCTGCTCAAAAGCTAGTTCATTAGGCCACTAGCTATATAAACCTTAGTCTAAATTTTCAGTCTACTTTCATCATACTTTTACTCATCCCTTGCTTCTAAGTACCAGCTTTATCTTAAATAAGAAGCTGAGCACCAAGTTTAAATTTCATTCTTAATTCCACTTACCTTTGCGCAACAAATTTTTAAACTTACTACCGAATTTAAGTGTTTTCGCAGTACAAAAGTTCGTTGAAAAATCTGTTCACTAATTAAAACGTTTACGGCACAACCTCTGGACAATAACTCCATTGGCGGTAGCGTGTCAGAAGGGAATCTAGGTAATGAAATACAAAGGACTTATTCGTTCTCATGAAGCAGAGTTCGCTTTTTTATATCGCATCGCCGA
The DNA here is from genome assembly GCF_921292965.1 of Allocatenococcus thiocycli. Classification (NCBI taxonomy): domain Bacteria; kingdom Pseudomonadati; phylum Pseudomonadota; class Gammaproteobacteria; order Vibrionales; family Vibrionaceae; genus Allocatenococcus; species Allocatenococcus thiocycli. The sequence continues at coordinate 40,091 of NZ_CAKLCK010000047.1, read as the reverse complement.
TCTTACCGTCATTGTCTTCTTTATGCTGTTTCTGGTATTCAGAGGAACGCATACCACAATGGACAAGGACTACGTCATACTCTCATTTGTCGCTGGTATTTCATTTTTGTTGATGGCTGAGAGCGGCAACCTTTATCGCTCGTGGCGTACCAGCTCCTTTAAAGCACAAGCACTCATCACCTGTATGTCGTGGCTGATAACCGTCGCATTGCTGTTTGCGGTTATTTATTTTTCTGAAGTGTATCCATTGTTTGATCGCAGCATTTTAGGATTTTGGGTGATCATTACACCGCTTTTACTTTTAACGTGGAGACTGGCCTTCCGCACGGGCTTAGCGTATTTGCGAACAATGGGTTTAAACACTCGTACAGCCATCATTATCGGCCAAACCCCACACGGTATTACCCTAGCGAACGAAATACAATCTCATACCGAGCATGGTGTCTTGTTTGATGGTTTCTACGACGAACGTTCCATCGACAGACTCCCTCACTCCCAATACCCAATAAAAGGTCCTGTTGACCAAGCACTAGAACGCGCTAAAAAGGGCGACGTTGATTATGTTTATATCGCGATGCCGATGCATGCGAATGAGCGTATCGCATCGCTTCTTAATCAGTTCTCTGACACCACCGCGAACACATACCTCATACCAGATTTCTTTACCTATAACTTGTTGCATTCTCGCTGGGATCAAATCGGGCAGGTTCAGACTCTCAGCGTTTTCGACACGCCTTTCGCTGGTGTTTCATCCTGGATAAAACGTCTTGAAGATATCATTTTCTCAAGTCTGATCTTGCTCTTAATCTCGCCAATACTCATTGCGATAGCTATCGGCATCAAAACAACGTCCAAAGGACCAGTCATCTTTAAGCAGCACCGCTATGGTTTGGATGGTCGCAAAATTGCCGTTTGGAAATTCCGTTCCATGACCACCATGGATCAAGGTAGCCACATTAAACAGGCAACAAAAAACGACCCTCGTATTACCCCGTTTGGTGGGTTTCTACGCCGCACATCACTCGACGAGTTACCGCAGTTTTTTAACGTATTGCAAGGCACCATGTCCATCGTAGGACCGCGTCCTCACGCCGTTGCCCACAACGAAGAGTATCGTCAAATCGTCGACCGTTACATGCTGCGACATAAAGTAAAACCCGGCATTACTGGCTGGGCTCAAATTAACGGTTACCGAGGCGAAACCGATACCCTCGATAAAATGGAAAAACGCGTCGAGTTTGATTTGGAATACATCCACCAATGGTCGGTATGGATGGATATAAAAATCATATTCCTGACCGTATTTAAAGGATTCACCGGCGCTAACGCTTATTAAGGTAGAGACGATGAAGACGGCAACTCCAATCATTTCGCTACTCTTTTTGCCAATGTTCACTTTGGCAGAACCAATGGCGTATACAACCAGCTCAGGTATTGAATTTATTCCGCAAGTGAAAGCCTTTTATGAAGGCGACGACAACGTGAATAAAGACGAAGAGAACGCGAAGTCCATTAATACTTGGGGAGTAGAGCCAAGCCTGCTGGCCCGAATAGAGCGAAATCAATATCGCGCTAACCTTATGTACAAATTGAAATCGGGCTTCTCATCGGATGACAGTAATGATTACGATGATCATACGTTTCAATTCACCAATTTCTTTGAGTTTAATCACCGGAATCGTCTGGTCGTCGATTATCAATTCCGTGCCCAACATGAATTGAGAGGTGAGAACATCACAGAAGGCAACGGTGACGCGGTTGACTCGCCGATTCGATTCCACCGTAACGATCTAAAAACCAATTACATTTTTGGTTCCGAGGGGGCCAAAGGACGTTTCGAGTTCGGTATTAACTATAGCGACAAAACCTACCAAAACTATCACGACGGCTTAACGTTCGCACCAAATGCGAAAACAAAATACAACGACTTTAGAGCACCCAGTGCTCACGCTGAGTTTTATTTGCGAGCAACGCCAAGAACTTACTGGCTGATAGGTAGCAGACAAATTCAAACCGATTATAAGCACAGCAATCCAGCCATGGCATCCAGAGACAATACCGCGGGCTTTTACTATACCGGGGCACAATGGGAAGTAACCGGAAAAACACAGGGTATTGCTCGACTTGGCTACCAAATAAAAGACTTTGATAGCAATGAGCGAGAAACTTTTAAAGGCTTCAGTTGGGATATCGGCTTTGAGTGGTCACCTCAAGAGCAAACGCTGATAACAGTAAAAACAACTCAAGCTGCGGTGAATCCAGATCAAGATGGCGACTACAACCTGCAAACACGCTATCGAATTGATTTTAAGCATGACTGGAATAGCTACCTCGCCACAGAGTTAGGGTTCCTATACCAAGAAGATGACTACACCGGGGAGCTTTCGGGCCTTACTTTAAGAGATAGCAACTCAAGAGATAGCGAACGTTACTCGCTGTCTGCCGGCATCAACTATCAAATCAAACGTTGGATTCTGTTACAGGCCAACTGGCAATACCAAGATAAAACGTCAGACCGAACAGGCTATAGCTTCCAACAGAATGTTTGGACACTAAGCACTCAATTTTCGCTGTAAAAAGGATTTTTAATGAACCCATTAACGACGCTTATTAGCCTGGTTTTATTGCTATTTAGCACGTTCGCCACGGCTACAACGAATGAACAAGACTACCTACTTGATACCGGGGATACCATTTCGATACAAGTTTATGGTGAAGAAGATTTGTCGATTTTGAACATACAGATCACGTCTGACGGCTACTTTGATTACCCTTATCTCGGCAGAATTAAGGCTATCCAGAAGACGCCAAAACAGATTAAAGATGAAATTGAAATCGGACTTAAAGGCGATTACCTGATAGATCCAAAAGTCATGGTTACGATCAATAACTTCCGCCTTTTCTACGTCAATGGCGAAGTACGTAAACCCGGAGGTTTTGAATATCGTCCTGGGCTGACGATAGAAAAAGCGATCGCTCTTGCGGGTGGGCTCACTGACAGAGCATCACGCAAGGGAATTAACCTCACCAAACACAAGAGCGGTAAAACGGTAGAAAATGTCGATATGCACCTGAATGTTGAGCCTGGTGACATTGTATTTATTGATCAAAGCTTCTTTTAAGTGACAGGTAATCAAATGAACGGAACTCACCCAAGCACCTTCCCGATGAACAAAGTAGAACTGATTCGTTTTGGTCATCACTATAATACGCTCAAAAAGAACTGGTTGAGTATTGCTGCTTTTACCTTAATTTTCTCTTTGGCCTGCACCTGGTACATCTACTCGAAAACATCGATTTACCAAGCAACAGCGACACTTTTGATTCAAGAAGAGCAAAAAAGCGCTTTGTCCATAGAAGAAGTCTATGGCGTGGATACGACCAAGAAAGAGTACTTCCAGACTCAAGTGGCGATTTTACAGTCGAACCACATCGCGGATAAGGTTATCCAAGGCCTTAACTTGACTCAGTATCCCGAGTTCACGAGTACAGGTGGGCTAAAACAAACCATTGATAACATAAAATCAATTCCACTGGTTCAAGACTTACTCAACGTTACGCCAAACCCAACAGAAACAGCGCAGTATTCCGATACCTATTATCGAGCACTGCAAACGTTTAAAGACAAGCTAGAAATAGAACCTGTCCGCAATACGCAAATGGTTAAAATCCGTTTTCGATCGGTGGATCCTAAACTAGCAACACAAGTCGCCAATGCGGTGGGTCAAGCCTACATCGACACAAACTTTGAAGCGAAATTAGTCGTAACACAAAATGCCGCAACCTGGCTGACCAACAACTCGCAAAAGTTAGAACAGCGTTTGAGAGATTCAGAACAGGCTCTGCAAGACTTCTTATTGCAAGAGGGACTGATTGATATCAACGGTATCGATGAAATTTACGCCAATGAGCTGGAAGAGCTCAACCGAAAACTCAACACCGCTGTTAACAACCGTATTGAAGCGCAGTCTTTGATTCAGCTTCTCAGACGCAAATCATCGCAAAGCTTAGATAGTCTGCTGTCGATAGATGAGTTCGCCAACCAAGTACAGATCCGTGATCTTAAACTCTCGGAGGCTCAGGCGGAGAAGAACTTGTCCGAACTGGCACAGCGTTACGGACCTAAGCACGATCGTATGATTCAGGCGAAAGCCCAATTAGATTCGATCCAAACCAGAACCCAACAACTAATTCGCGAGATTTCGTTCAGTAAGCAGCAAGACTTACTGTCAGCAAAATCTCAGGAAGACATGTTGCGTGCTGAGTTAAATCGCAAAAAAACAGAGTTCCAATCATTGGGTTCACAAAAAGCGCGCTATGAACAACTCAAGCGAGAAGTTGAATCCAACAAAGCGCTTTACGAAGCGTTCTTAAACCGAGAGAAGGAAACCAGTGCGACCAGCGACTACAAAAATGTCACTGCTCGTTTCACAGATAAAGCCATTATTCCTCTGTTTCCCGTTGCGCCACAGAGAATGAAGCTGGTTCTTATTGCAACAGTATTCGGGTTTGCGATTGCCTGTGCGCTCGTCATCATTTTAGAAACATTGCGTGAGGTGATAAGAACCGCATCGGATGTTGAAGAAAAACTAGGCGTGACCTGCTTGGGCACTATCCCACTCGTCAAAAGTCGTCGCTTGCGTAAAAGTGGACTCAGCTACACAGCTTACTTAGACAGGAATGAAAAACTGTTTAGTGAAGCGTGTCGCTCCGTCAGAACCTCTCTGTTACTCAGACTGACCAACGCAAAACAGAAAGTTCTGCCCTTTACTTCTGCTATCCCGGAAGAAGGGAAAACGTCCACCAGCATTAATATGGCCGTGTCTTTTTCTACCATGGAAAAGGTATTGATCATTGACTGCGACCTTCGCCAACCTTCATTGGCCAAAAGGTTCGACATTGCCGAATCTCAACCGGGATTAACCAACATACTTACGATGGATACGGCCATTAAAGACTGCATTGTGAGAGTGGAAGAAGCAAAGCTGGATGTTTTGCCAGCAGGATTAATTCCGCCAAATCCGCAGGAACTGTTAGCCTCGGCACGATTTAAGAAGCTATTGGATTACCTTCAGGAAAAATACGACCGCATCATTATTGACACACCACCATTACTGTCAGTGAGCGATGCTCTGATTTTGGGTCAGTATGCGAATGGCCTGATTACCGTTATTCGTGCAGAGTCAACCAAGGCACAACTGGTTAACGTTGCGTTATCCAAACAATTACAACATTCCGTACCATCTCTTGGCGTGCTTATTACACAGGCAAAATCTAAGGAAGGGGAAGCGTTATATGTCCACAAATACGCCTACTAAACAAGTGTCTTGGTACCAAACGCTGAAGCGTCAGGAACAGCCCGTATTGATATACCAAATGGGAAAAGTGGGTTCGAGTGCACTCGAAAAGTCGATTGAGGGATCGATCCATCTGCATGACCTGATGTCCATTTCGGCGTCAAAACAGATCTCCCCTGTGCGAGCACAGTTATACAAACCAAAAACCAACTACGTCAAGCGACTACTGAAACGGGCCATTATGATCAACATGCTAAAACGTAAACAGCATGTGCGTATTATCTCGCTGGTCAGAGAGCCTATTGGCAGAAACATATCCATGCTCTTTCAATCACTCCCTTTTTGGGTCGCTGATAAATACCTCAAAGATGACAGTGCCGTACGTTCAGAGCGTCCTCAACTGCTTCATGAAGCGTTTGAGGAGCATGTGAATCATCACTATCCGCTTGAGTGGTTTGACAACGAAATCAAAGCACTCACAGGAATAGATGTTTTTATTCATCCGTTTGATCATGAGCTTGGTTATCAAACCTATCAAAAGGGCAATTTCTCTTTGATGGTGATTAGAACCGACAAACTGGACCAGTCACAGCAGGCGATCAGTGAATTTTTGCAGCAAGACATCCAAGTGACTCATGACAACCAATCGGAAAACAAGTGGTACTCGCCACTTGCCACTGAGTTCAAGAGCTCTTACCAACTCAAACCAGAGTTTGTTGAGGACATGCTTTCTTCAAAGCTTGCTATGCATTTCTTTACGAGCTCTGAAATTGACAACATCAAGAACAAATACACACAGAAACAGCTTGGTAGATAAATGAAGATACTGCATATAATTAATGACTTATCTAACAACGGGGGAGCACAACGCTTTCTGGTTGACCTTGTTGTTAAGCATAAGCCCCACTACGAAGTAAAGATACTGGTTCTGAATAAAGACAATGACTTCGAGACCCAGCTAAATGAAAACGGGGTCAGTTTCTATTACTGGCCTTCCCTGTCGATAAAAGAAAAGTGGAGGCTGTTGCGCTGGCCAAACCTGATCCACAGCCATTTATTTCCTTCGATATACGTCGCTTTACTGGCGATTGGTAAGAAACGGGTACAAACCGAACACAATACGACGAATAGACGCAGAGATTACCCTGCCTTTAAGTTTATGGAGTATCTGATGTACCAAAAACATCAGAAAACGATTTGTATCACCAATAAAGTAAGAGAAGAGTTAGTCAGGTTCTTGCCGAGATACAAGGATCGCTACGACGTTATTTACAATGGCGTCGACTTAAATCGTTTCTCCAGAAAAGCCAAATCGTATAGCAGAATTCAACCAGACAGCCCAATCAATATCGGGATGGCAGGCAGACTTCATGGCTATAAAGATCACCCGACGCTCATAAAGGCTATCGCTAAATTACCGGAACACTACCACCTTCATTTAGCGGGTGACGGTGATAAAAAACAACAGCTGCAAGATTTAGCGCAACAATTAAATTGCGCTCACCGTGTGCACTGGCATGGTGTCATCTCAGATGTGCCGACTTTTTTATCCAATCTTGATGTGTATGTTCAATCTTCAATTATTGAAGGCTTTGGGCTGGCGGCCGTGGAAGCGATGGCTGAAGGGTTGCCCGTTTTAGGCTCGAATGTTCCGGGATTAGATGAAGTGATTGGTAACGACTCCTACTTATTTGAACTAGGAAACGAACAGGAATTAGCCGATAAGATTGAGATAATTTGCAGTAGCCAAGCCCATTATGAAATGGCTACCCAATTTTTTGTCGAACGTTGTAAATCTTTCACTCTGGAACAATTCAGAGAGAGCTACTACAAGGCTTATGATGAACTCTATGCCAGTAAGTAATCACATTCCTCTGCTGGCTGCGTTTACCCTAGCGCTCTTTTTTGTGCCAGTGAAAATTCAAGCTGGAAGTATTGCGCTAGCGCCGAGTGATGTCGCAAGTCTTCTCTCTCTGGGATTAAGTGCGCTTGTTGTTATGGAAAGCAAAACACGCAAGCTCCTGCATCCGTGCATCGGATTTGTATTGCTGTTCACCGGTTATGTGTTTATTAACGGTCTGCTTAATCGTGTGCCCTTGATGCCTCTCATTACCGAAACCGTTCAGTGGGTAGCGATTCTTAGTCTGCTCGGATTACTGTTCGCTTATGGAGCTTTCGAAGATGAACGAGTCATGGTGTACTTTTCTTATATTCTCTTCGTTATTTGCTGTCTGGTTGCCGCTTGGCATTTTGCCCAAGGTTATCAAAGTGGATTCAAGCTTCTTGGGGTCAGTAAGTATGGTTTTGGCCTGCTCTGCTCGTTGCTCTATTTATATCGAGACAAAATTCGCGCCTTCCATATTTTAATGCTGATAGCACTGGTCTTACTGGTTTTATCGCAAGAGCGCAAAGCCCTGCTTGGCTTTTGTTTATTGTTTCTTTTGGATCAGCTTTTCATTAAGAGTTTGATGAGAAAAACCGTCAGTGAAACATATACCTGGACCATATTACTGACGCTAAGTTTCGCGGCATTGGCTGCGGTGTCCATCACTTCATATGTGGGCTTCGACACGCTAGCCGATCAGCTAGAGTTCACCCAAGAAGACATCTTGTTTGCCAATCAGAGTGAAGCGAGGTGGGTATCCAATTTGCACCGAAAACTTTTACTCGCTAATGGTTTCGACATTCTGAAACAGCATCCCATCTTAGGTGTGGGAGCCAAAATGTTGCCTAGCATCATGGTCAATTACTTTAACTATCAAGAGCTGGCGATTTACACCCATAACTTTGTTCTAGATACCGCCATTGAGTATGGGTTACTGGGTATAGCGCTGTTGTTCGGTGGATACTTTTTTTTCATCAAATTTTGCTTCTATAGCTTAAATGAGAACCGCAAAAGCCTGCTACTCGCAGCGTACGCGCTCATTATGGTCTGCTTCGTTGCGGTAAATACCACGATTATTTTAATCCTGTTACTACCGGTAATGCTCAGCATAAAACGCACGGATGAATCCAGCCGCATGCCTTCATGTTCGGGAATTAAAGCCACCAATTTTAATAATCAAGGACTTGATCAATGAAATATTCAATCGCTCGACAATTTGAAAAGAACCGAGAGCTTCGAGCTGACAACTTTGTCTTGGTTTACCAGATGGGCAAAGTCGGCTCATCTTCCATTGAACACACATTGGGAGAGCGTAATATTCCCAGTTACCACATCCATACCTTTGATGATCATGAGGAGTTCCACATGTATCACAACAAACGCGATGTGAAGAAATTCTTCGATTTCAAAAACCGTGCGATTTACCGTTTGGTCCTTAACCAAAGAAAACGAATTCTGCAAAAACGCGAACAGATAAAAATCGTCACTTTAGTGCGTGACCCTATCGCAACTGTATTGTCTCGCTTTTTCCAGGACCTTCATTTTCAGTTTATCGAAGGTAAAAAAAACGAAGCGATCCACAACGACATGGACGTGACCTACCAGCATTTGGAGCACTGCTTCGACAACTACATTAACCTCAACTATTTTGCCGACTGGTTCGACAACGAACTGAAACGTAACTTCAACATCGACGTATTGGACCAGAAGGTTGATAACACCCAGCCTTTCTTTACCTTTATCAACAGTCAGGCAGAAGTACTGTTAATTAAGTGCGAAAAGCTCAGCTCGCTAGACCGAGAGATTGGCCAGTTCTTGAATGTCGACAATTTTGAGTTGAAGAATAGCAACGAAGCGAAAAACAAATGGTATTCAAACATCTATCAGTACTTTAAGCAGCAATACGATTTTTCTAAGTTGTTCTACATGTACGACTTGCCGCTTTATCAACATGTTTACTCAGTTCAAGAGCGAGACGCTTTTAAGTCCAAATGGCAGCAAACTCCGGGAACCAAGTCATCATGAAAAAAGTACTGCATATAACCGAATCTTTTGGTGGTGGTGTTCAAACGGCACTTTACAGTTACACGCACTCTTCCCGTCATGAACCTTATCAGCATTTTCTGGTTGCCAGAGCTCGCGAAAATGATTTAACCAATGACAGCGACCACGATGTATTTTCACGTGTTCAATGGGTAAAGGGTGGACTGCTGCAGTTCATCAAAGATGCAAATAAAACAATCGATGAAGTCAAACCAGATATTGTTCACCTACACTCGAGCAAAGCAGGCTTTTTGGGGCGTTTTTTGCGACTCAACAACGCACGATTAGTTTACACGCCCCACTGCTACGCATTTGAGCGGGAGGATATTTCAGGCTTTGCTCGACAACTCTATAAAACGTTAGAGCGCTTGCGGTTAGATAGAATCGATATCGTGGCGGGATGCAGCCAACGTGAATGTGACTTAGCCATCAGCATCGGCGCCAAGCAGGCTGAGTTACTTAATAACTACGTATCTTATCAAAGTGAAGAGCGCGAAAGCCGAGATAAAGCCGCCGCATTGAAACTGGTGGTACTTGGCCGGGTCGCACCTCAGAAAGACCCTCAGTTTCTGATTGATACTCTTTCCCACCTTGATGTTGCGACACTCAATCGTCAGTTTGAGATCACCTGGATTGGTGGTGGCGACCAAGAGCTTGAACAGCGTTTAAAAGACCAAGGCGTACACGTGACTGGCATGCTTCCTCGTAGTGACGTTATGAAGCAATTAAAAGCGTCGGATATTTATCTGCACACTGCCGCTTGGGAAGGCATGCCCCTAACGATTCTCGAGGCCGCTAAGCTGCATCTCCCAATGGTGATTCGCAAGATTGGTGCGACAGAAGCTCTGAACTATCCATTTTTGGCGCAAACGCCGCAAGAAATGGCAAAACAGCTGACCCACTGTATTAACCATTATCACGATATTGATTTTGGCCAATACACGACTGAATTGAACGACACATTCAGTGAAGAAAAGCAGCGTCTCGCTTTAAATAGCATCTACCGTTAGAGATATTACATGTTTCACGCCTTTCAACAAAAAAGACTGTCTGCGCCCAGCGAACAAAAAAGCTTGTTCTCGCTTGGCTTAAAAACCGCGCTTACCAGAGTGTTCAGCGCATTGTTTGCATTTCTGCTTGCAGTCATGGTGTCCCGAACCACAGATGCCTCGATAGCAGGTCAGTTTTTCTTCTTATTTAATCTGGTATCACTGACCGCGATTATTTCTCAGTTGGGCTTTGACGTGGCTTTGGTGAGATACAACGCCATAGCCTTTAGCAGTCACAATGCTCAGCAACAAAGCGATAATTACAAAACAGCGTTATCCCGAAGCTTTGCATTTTGCGTCCCGGCCGGACTGGTCATTTTTGCCGGATTCTATCTATTCCCCGAGACAGTCAATCAGACCAATGCCCCACTACCAGCCGTTGCACTCGCGTTACTCTGTGTTCCTTTCTTAGTACTTGGACAAACCAATAGCCGAGTCTTGCAAGCGAGCAAAAAAGTGGTCTCTTCGCTATTCGCTTTGCAATTGGGTGTGAGTATGCTGATGGTGTTTGCCATTGCTGCTTTAGCCATGTTTGGCCTGCAAAGTCTCAACTATCTCATGGCAGCTCTACTGCTAACATGCGTGATTGTTGCCACGACATCGACAACAAACTGGGTGAGATCGGGGCAATTTCGCAAACCAACGTCAACGCCTAATCTCCAACTAACGGCTTCAGCCAAACAAGTCTGGATTGGGAGCATATTTAACAACGTTCTTCAGTGGGGAAGTCTCGTCATCGCAGGGTTCTTCATTTCCGCTTCAGAGATTGGCTTGTTAGCCGCAGCCCAACGGACCTCACTATTGATCGGCTTTGTGTTAATCACTATTAACTTTGTCGTCGCTCCAATGTTTGCGTCACTTTACAAAGAAGGTGAGATGGACAAATTACGCAATTTGAGCCGGATGGCCTGTCGAATGAACATTGCAGCCGCATTAATTCCAGTGTTGATTTGTACACTGTACCCTGTATTTGTACTGAATTTTTTTGGCGAAGAGTTTGTCGCTGCCGCGCCTCTTCTTGTGGTGCTGTCCCTCGGTCAATTGGTCAACGTTGCCACTGGCTCGGTCGGGTTTCTGCTTTTAATGAGCGGACATGAAAAAACAATGAAATACATCACCATTGGCTCTGGAACCATCTCGATTTTGCTGCTGCTCGTCTTGTGCCACGTTCACGGTGTTATTGGCGCAGCTTGGGCTATGGCAATCGGAATGGCGATACAGAACCTTGCTGCACTGTACTTTGTTAAACGTTATTTAGGCTTCTTTCCAGTGGGTTAATTATGTCATCGATAATTGCACGTATAACTTTAGGCTTGGTGTCTCTACTGACCGTTAGCCTTTCACTGTGGAAAAGTTCTGATTTGAGTCATGTGACTTATCTCAATATGGAGCACTATGTCGGCGGATCAACGACGCTCCACTTTACCTTCAGTCTGCTGATTGGCCTCTGTGCCGTATTTGCATTTCCCCACCATGCCAGACCAATCAAAGCAGATGCTTTTGGAATTCGCCTTTTGCTGTGTCTGCTGTTAATAATTTCACTCGAAGAGTTTAGTCAGCTTTTTATCCCCAACCGCACATTCAGCGTTGCGGATCTCAGTACCAATTGGAGCGGCATGTTACTTGGTTACTTTGCCGCTAAGGTATGGCTTAGCATACGAAATCACTAAGCTGTCGGTTTTAGCCAACTGAGGATTAATGAGCGACGTGCACTGAAATAAGCACCTCGAGGTTATTCAGGTATCGCTATATAATGCATTTACATAACCTTGAGAAGCGAGTGCTGCATGTCATCTCATCCAACAACCATCACCTTTTTTGAATTTCTGACCCCTTTGATCACATCGGGCAAAAAAACCATCACGATACGAGATAAGTCAGAAAGTCACTACATCCCAAATACCGAAGTGGAAGTCTTTACTTTAGAGACTAACCGCAAGGTCTGTGACATCAAAATCCTATCGGTAAATCCACTTAACTTTGATGAAATCAACGAGTTCCACGCAGAACAAGAAGCCATGGAGTTACCAAAGTTAAAGCAGCTGATTAGGGAGATTTACCCTGATACTGACACACTTTTCGTTATTGAATACGAGTTGATCAAAACAAACTAGACGACTGGTCTAATTTTAATTATAGTACGTCCCATGAACGCTAAGACTAACGACACACGCCAACACATTCTCGAGGTCGGATACGAGTTAATCGTAACCCGAGGCTTTACGAGCGTTGGACTTTCCGAGCTTCTAAAAACGGCAGCAGTGCCAAAGGGCTCGTTTTATCATTACTTTAAATCCAAAGAGCAGTTTGGTGAGGCTTTGATTGAGGCTTACTTCGATCGCTACTTTCACAAGTTAGATGAGCTCTTTATCAATACTAATCGCAACGGATACCAACGTCTGATGAGCTACTTTGAAGAGTTAGCCAAAGTTGAACAAGATGTATGTAATGCGAACAAATGTCTGTTAGTCAAACTTAGCGCGGAAGTTTCTGACCTTTCCGAACCAATGCGACTTGCACTACGTCGTGGAGCCGACAAATCAATTCAAGCCATCGCGGACTGTATTGATGTTGGCATTCAAGACGGATCAATTGCAAATGGTGACAGTGCTTTGTTAGCAAGGCAACTCTACTACCTTTGGAATGGTGCAAGCTTACTCAACAAGCTGTATCAAGATCAGACGGCACTGACGCAGAGTCTGACCTATACTCAAGATCTATTGCAGAACACACGCACTTTATCGTAAGTGGCTTCAACAACGCAGTAAGAGAACAACCCTATAAGTGTCTGTTTAAGGCTAGCCTTTGCAGACACAAAATACTTTCCCGCTCTCAGAGCGGGATATTTTGCAATAAAAACTAGACGACCGGTCTAATTTAAGGTGAAAATAACATGACAGACGCACTTAACCGCAGAATCGTACTTGCATCACGTCCACACGGCGCACCAACAACTGAAAACTTTAGACTGGAAGAAGTGGCAAAGCCAGTACCAAAAGATGGTGAAATGTTGTTAAGAGCCGTTTACCTATCACTAGACCCTTATATGCGTGGTCGTATGAGTGATGCGGAATCTTACGCAGAACCAGTTGCAATTGATGACGTAATGGTTGCAGGAACCGTGTGTCAGGTTGAAGTATCAAACCACCCAGATTACGAGGCGGGTGAATGGGTACTCGCTTACACTGTGGGTTGGCAAGACTACGCGATTTCAACCGGTGAAATGGTCATCAAGCTGGGTAAAAATCCACAAAACCCTTCGTATGCACTAGGCGTAGCAGGCATGCCTGGCTTTACGGCATACATGGGATTGCTTGATATCGGCCAGCCAAAACCAGGGGAGACTATCGTCGTTGCTTCGGCAACCGGCCCCGTTGGCTCAACGGTCGGTCAAATTGCAAAACTTAAAGGCTGTCGCGTAGTCGGTATTGCCGGTGGTGAAGAGAAATGTCGCTATGCAAAAGAAGAGTTGGGCTTCGATGAGTGTATTGATCATAAAGCCGACGATTTCGCGCAACAATTGAAAAATGCATGTGACAATGGCATCGATGTCTACTTCGAAAACGTAGGCGGCAAGGTATTCGATGCGGTACTTCCGCTGCTTAATACAAACGCCCGTATTCCTGTATGTGGTTTGATTTCTCAATACAATGCGACCGAGCTTCCACAAGGCACAGACCACCTGCCACTACTGATGGTTAACATTCTGACAAAGAGAATCAAAGTTCAAGGATTCATCATTTTTGATGACTACGGACACCGTTACGATGAATTTGCGCAAGACATGAACCAGTGGTTGGCAGAAGGAAAGATCCAATACCGTGAACAACTCGTACAAGGCCTGGAAAATGCACCTGATGCGTTCATCGGTCTGCTCGAAGGAAAAAACTTCGGCAAAGTTGTTGTTCAGGTAAACAACCCTCTGTAAATATAGGATAAAGAATGATTAAACTTCACCATCTCAATCAGTCTCGCTCGAAACGCATTATCTGGTTACTCGAAGAGCTCAATGTGAGCTATGAAGTCGTACCGTATATACGTGACAAAGTGACTTTTTTGGCTCCTCCAGAGCTTAAAAGTGTACATCCACTAGGCAAGTCACCAGTTCTGGAAGATGACGGTGAAATCATCATTGAGTCAGGCGCAATTACAGAGTATCTGATCGAAAAATACGGCGACGGTCAACTTGCTCCAGAACGCGGAACGAAAGCTCATACGCAGTACTTGCAGTGGATGCACTTTGCTGAAAGCTCGGCGATTTTACCAATATTGCTGAAAGTCTTTGTAAGCAAAGAACCAACTCAAACAGAGTTCTTATCAGGCTACGCAGATAAAGAAACCATGAGTGTTTTGAATTACTTCGAGCAAGCTTTGGAAGAGAAAACCTATCTGGTAGAGGAGCGCTTAACCGGAGCAGACATCATGATGTCTTTCATAGTGGAATTGGTACATAAGTTTGGCATGAGCAATCATTTCCCTAATATTGAAAGTTATGGAAACCAACTTGCCACTCACGAGGGGTTCTCGAAAGCAGAACAGCTCGAAGTCAAATACGCTTAACTTTGGCCTTTTGGTGTAAGCGACACACCTAACAGGCTCATAATCAATCATCACCGAGATGCTTGGTTCACAGAAACGCACTGCCTCACAAAAGCAACTGCTCTCTGAATCAAGCACTCGTTTTTAGCAACTGGCTACCCTTACGCATCAACATCCATTTCACTCTTAAATTCAAGCAGTTCAACGTAGTACTTTTCTGATTTCATCCAGTTTTGGAACATAGTCACCGACTATCAATTCAATAAGTACAATCCGCTTTCCACCAGAATCTATCCATAATAATCTTCCCTACAAGCCCTGAGTTAATACCAATAAAAAGAGGCGCATTACGCACCTCTAATTCGTAAGGAGATAAGTATGATTAGCTTCGACTTCTTTAAGCTCTTCGATACTCAAGAGTTGTTTATCTATTACTAGGGTCTGTTAACCTTTCGTGGTTAAATTTTGTTCGGATGGGGACGCCTAGTCAAAAGCATTTTAATCGTGGCGAGAGGTTTGTAGCCTAGTAATTCTAAGCAAAACACCTCTCAACAAAGAGTAAAATGCTTTTAGCCGAACCCTTCGGGCAGCGTTTGTGGCTCCTTTCTACTACGTTATCGGCTTATCAGGTAGGTAAACTACATTTCAAAGCCTCTGCCTTGCATAAAGAACCCACAAACTGCTGCAAAAATCAGCTCGAAAGGTCAACAGACCCTAACTTTTAGCCACGGCTTTGATAAGTACCGAGGTATCCATACGCCCAAGACCGTCAAGCTGTAGGTCAGCGTATTGTTGATCAACCATTTGGGTTAACGGAAGCTGCAAACCAACACGCTCAGCTTCTTTAAGGCAGAACCCTAGATCTTTGCGCATCCAGTCAATCGCGAAGCCAAAGTCGAATTTATCTTGCGCCATGGTCTTGGCACGGTTTTCCATTTGCCATGACCCAGCGGCACCATGTTTCAGTGTTTCGACAACTTGTTCAATATCTAAACCAGATTTTTGAGCCAGTAGCAGAGCTTCACTCAAGCCTTGCAGTATACCGGCAATACAAATTTGATTGACCATTTTGCATCGTTGCCCCTGGCCATTCTCACCCAGCAACGTAATTTGTTTTGCGTAGACATCCATCGCAGGCGCAACCTGTTCAAAGACATTCGAATTACCGCCACACATGATGGTTAGGACACCATTTTCAGCACCCGCCTGACCACCAGAAACTGGGGCATCGATAAAATGATTACCAACCTTAGTGCAAGCGTCCGCCAGTTCGACAGCCAAATCTGCGGAAGTCGTGGTGTGATCGACTAATACAGCGCCCGGCTTAAGACCAACCAGAAGCCCTTCTTCGCCATAAACCACACTACGAACGTCATCATCATTGCCTACGCAAGTAAATACGATGTCACATCCTTCTGCCGCTTGTGCAGGTGTTTCACAGGCAACACCGTTGTATTCTTCTGCCCACTGGTCAGCTTTTGCTTTTGTGCGGTTGTATACTTTGGTTTCGTAGCCAGCTTTACTTAAATAGCCTGCCATTGGGTAGCCCATTACACCCAAACCAATAAATGCTACACGTTGTTTTTCCATTGCCTGCTTCCCTAATCAACTGAATTTAAATCTTTTGTAACATGCTACTAAAGAATTCTGCTTTTTACTCGTAATTTATCTCTGATTTTCACAAAGGAAACTGCATGATTGAAGGACAGAATCAATGCTGTAAACACGCGACCAGTTTAAATTCGCGAGAAATAAAGTGTGACTTATGTCAGAATACCCCATCACTCAACAAACCGGCAAAGTAATGAATTATCACGCTGCTATTTTTGATATGGACGGTTTGCTTCTTGATACTGAGCGTGTCTGTATGCGCGTGTTCCAAGAAGCCTGCAAAGTACAACAACTTCCTTTTTACAAGGAAGTATACCTGTCAATCATTGGGCGTAATGCCGCAGGTATTGAAGCCATTTTCCGCAAAGCTTATGGAAATGATCTGGACCGCCTGCATCAAGAATGGCGAACCCGTTACAACGCTGTAGTCAAGCACCAGGCGATTCCTGTAAAAGAGGGCGTCGTTGAACTGCTAGAATGGCTGAAAGAGCAGAGTTTGCCTATCGCCGTTGCGACATCGACAGCTAAGGATGTCGCTAAGATCAAACTTGAACTGGCAGGGTTGAGCAAATATATCGACAACCTGACGACAGGCTGTGAAGTAAGCAATGGTAAACCTGACCCGGAAATCTACTTACTTGCTGCCAACAGACTGAATGTTGAACCGACTAAGTGCCTGGCTTTTGAAGATTCAAACAATGGTGTGCGTGCCGCTGTCGCCGCTAATATGTCGACTTATCAGATCCCAGATTTGGTAGAGCCATGTGACGAAGTACGCCAATTCGGTCATTCTATCGTCCCTTCGCTACACGATGTGCTGAAAGAATTGAAACAAACTCGATAACACACCTGCTCTTCACAATAAGCTCAGCCTAATGGTTGAGCTTTTTTCATTTTTCGCTTAATACCAAATCGCCTGCTATTTTTTATCTGTCTCTTATTTTGTGCAGTTTCCACTCGCAATGCGTCATATGATCAATCATAGAGATGAATGAGTATAAGTTTGCAACAAAGTGTCAACGTACCGCTCACAGCACAGTTTTACGCTATTAACTCGTTGATAATGAGAACTATTGGTTCATATGAAACCAGTCAGCCAAAAATATAAAATGGAGAGTGTTATATGTCTTTACGTTTATTAGCAGCAACCTTTGCACTTGTTGGAGTAAGCTTTGGCGCACAAGCCAGTGCCGAGTGTGAAGTATCTCTGGATGCTAACGATATGATGCAGTTTTCTACCAAAACTCTGAGTGTCCCGGCAACGTGTAGCGAAGTAACGTTGACTCTGAACCACACTGGTAAAATGCCGGCGCAGTCAATGGGTCACAACGTTGTTATTGCAGATACAGCCAATATTCAGGCAGTTGGTACCGACGGCATGAATGCAGGCGCTGATAATAACTACGTTAAGCCAGATGACGAGCGAGTTTATGCCCACACGGACATCATTGGTGGCGGAGAAAGTACAAGCATCACGTTCAGCACAGAAAAAATGACCGCGGGCGGTGACTACTCTTTCTTCTGTTCATTCCCTGGCCACTGGGCAGTCATGCAAGGCAAGTTTGAATTCAAATAAAATCTTGTGCCCTCGCGTGATATAAAGATTTAAGGGAAGCTCAGGCTTCCCTTTTTAATCGAAACTCAACATTAGTTCTCAGGTTAGCAGCCTAAAAACAGGAAAAGTCATGCCTACAAACCTCTGATCGTCTTATTCGATACCGTGCAGTTCCTTCCAGTTTCCCGGGTGTACAACATAACCAAATAACGCGTGTCCGCCATAAACTAACTCGGTACCTTCAGGAATCCAAAGCATCTGTCCGGGGCGAACAAAATGGGTTTCTCCATTTGCGGTCAGTTCAAAACACCCTTCTATGACGAAAACCACTTCATCATAAAGTACCGTCCACGCAACTTCTGCGCCTTCCCACTTAGCAAAACCAACACCAATATTTGGTGAAATCTCCGGGCTGAGAGCTCTTGCTACATAAGCCATGCCGGGAGTATCACCGCGCACGTTGAAGTCGAGTGTTTTGCTATCTACGAGTTTTACTTGCTTCATAATTCACTCCGGCTTTGCCACTTAGCTAATTGAATACGACTCCTCACTCCCATACCCAAAAACGGCTCTGGCGGATTCAGGCTAG
This sequence comes from Allocatenococcus thiocycli, assembly GCF_921292965.1. NCBI lineage: Bacteria > Pseudomonadati > Pseudomonadota > Gammaproteobacteria > Vibrionales > Vibrionaceae > Allocatenococcus > Allocatenococcus thiocycli. The sequence continues at coordinate 21,523 of NZ_CAKLCK010000047.1, read as the reverse complement.
GCATACCGGTTACTTGTTGAATGTCATCCAGCAATTTGGAGGTCGCCCCTACTGCATAATCCGCAAGTAAAGTGCCGGAAATTGTTCCCCATGCGGCCCCAACGCCATTGTCACAAGCACTGGCATACACCCCTTTGTCGAGCTGACCAAAGAAATTGGTGAAGTTTCGAGAGATGGCATAAACGCCGCCCCACGTGTGAGTAAAAGGTACATCGGAAAGTTCTGGATAACGGGCCAAGAACACTTGACGATGATCTTCTTGAATACTCTGCCTCATTTTGTCACTGACACTTGAGCCATACTTAGGTACATGTTTGTAAGTATTACGAATCAGTATTCGGCGATCCGCTGTCATACGAAGCGTCGTCCCCGCATGATCAGCCGGAGTCAGCCCCCAGTTCAATTCACCACCATAACGCTGCATTTCGGCGTCCGTCAGAGGACGTGTCCAGCTCGCGAACGTCATCACACCGGAAGCAGTCGATTTTTCAGGTAGCCAAACTCTCGAGTAAAAATACTGGTTCCTAGTAACAATTCTGGTGTGCGAACTGAGCCTTTATCGCCATGCAACACCCAATTGTCATTCTCTTTACTCAGGCGGCGAATAGGAGAGTTTTCTAGCACTTCTACGTTATCAGGCAAGCTCTCACCCAAGCCGTGAACTAGAGCTGCTGGCTGCATTAAATAACCACCTGGAGTGTAAATGGCTCGGCTGTAGTAATTTGTACCGAGTACTTTTGCAAGTTCTGCTCGATCCACGTGGAAATACGGTTCGCCCAAGTCTTTCATCAAGTGCTCAAAGTGATCGAGATAAGCCTCGCCCCTTTCTCCAACCGCGCCCTGATATTTACCTTTTGCTGACCACTGGCAATCAATATTGTATTTGCTGATCAAACAATCTAATTGACCGATCGCAGAACGGTTTAACGCCAGTAACTTCTGCTTATGAGCTGGGTCCGGATGCTCTAAAGAAAACTTATGCGGTAAGTCGATCACAAATCCAGAATTTCTCCCTGAGGCTCCCTGACCTATGCGCTGCGCATCAATCAAGAGAATTCGTGCATCAGGTTCATGCTCAGCTAAACGTCTCGCCATCGCAAGGCCCGCAAACCCAGCGCCCAATACCACGTAATCTGCATTTATATTCCCTTGCAACGAAGGTTTTGCTGGCGTTTTTGGTAGCGCGTGATACCAGCCACATGTTGCATCATCGTTTGGTAAATGAATCATTGTCGGCCTCCGTTACGCCGCAGATTGTTTTAGTGATAATTGTTCGAGCCAAGGCGAGCGCAGAGACTGGACTTTTCTACCTAGCAGTGCAAATCCAATCATTGAACCTTCCACCGAGTAACACGCTGCTGTTAATTCCTCACCTTGCTTTTCTATGTGCCACTGTCCTTGTGCATTAGGTGAGACAGGGAAGATGGTTAACGGAAGAATCGGTGTTTTCACAATCACTGGTGTTGGCGTTAACGTGATAGGCGTCATTTCACCCAATAGGCTCTTCGCCAAAGACGGAATCATTTGGTTGATAGGCGCAATATACGGCTGCCAGCCTTGTTCGGTTTCAACACAGTCCCCTAACGAGTAAATGTTTTCATCACTTGTCTGGGCAAATTGGTTTACTTTAATGCCGCGGCCAATTTCCAGCCCTGCTTGCTCAGCCAGAGAAACATTAGGTTTAAGCCCCACAGCACTCAGGATCAAGTCCGCGGTGATCTTTTTCCCGCTCGTCAGGTGGAGTTCCGCGCTGGTGTCAGCCATTGGCTCAATTTTCGCAATGCTGTCTTGCAGTAACCACTGTACGCCACGTTCACTTAGGGCATTTTGTAGTGATTCGCCCAACGGCTGTGGAATCATGCGCTCCATTGGCCACTGCCCTAAACCAATGACACTGACTTCAAAACCACTTTCAATCAGGTCGTTAGCAAACTCACAGCCAATTAAGCCATCACCCAGAATAGCGATGCGCTTTTTGCCTTGAAGTTGAGAGCTAAAATGACGGTAATCAACCAGATCATTGACGCTAACCACGTACGAACGGTCACCTTCAATAGGAATTTCAATAGGTGATGCTCCCGTCGCTAGCACCAGACGGCTATAACGGTACTGACCAATCGATGTGTGTAATGTTGAGTTAGCGCGATCAATATGCTCGACACGGGTATGTGGGTAAACTCGAATATTTAAACGATTCTCCCACTCCAATGCACTTTCCGTTTGCAGTGCATCACCATTTTTGCCCATTGCCAGAGCATTCGAAAGCGCTGGTTTACTGTACAGAGCACCATCGTCACAGGTAAAGACGGTAATTGGAACATTGGCAGACTGAGCTCGAAGCGCCGAAGCCAACTGATAACCACTATGTCCACTGCCAATAATGACAATAGGATCCGTCGAAAAGACTGGCTGGCTCACTGAAGGAGGAAGTGGTTGATCCAATGGCGTTGAACCCGTACCCGATAAAACAGGCGCAACAGCCTCTTCTTCAATCACATCACCCGTGATTTCAATCATTTCGAAATCAGCCTTTCCAACCAAGCAATCTGGGCATAACCAATCATCCGGCACATCTTCCCATGCCGTTCCTGGAGCAATCCCATCAGCAGGCCAACCTTGTGCTTCATCGTAAATTAAGCCACAAATAATACAGAGCCACTTTTTCATCACTTTTTCTCCAACTACCTTGTTCCAATTTCCCGTGCCTGTTCACTACTTACTCATAGAAAAGTGAAAGTTTCGTCGCACTCACACCATCTTGTGGTCTGAAATCCAAGAAGGTGTGAGGCGAAGAAATCTGTTACACGTCGGCTAAGCGTCGCTCTATTGCTGCAAACGAATAGCGATGTTGCGCGTATGGACATAGCTATAAATCGCTTCTTGCCCTTTTTCTCGTCCAAAACCGGACAGCCCAACACCGCCAAATGGGGTTTCTATGCCACCAGCAAACCACTCGTTAATGAACACTTGTCCGCCACGTAGCTGTTGAGCAACGCACAAGGTTTGGTTCATGCTCTCACCAAATACGCCGGCAACTAAGCCAAACTCTGTACCATTGGCCATTGCCACAGCTTCTTGCTCGGTTTCAAATGGCATGATCACCAGTACAGGACCAAACACTTCTTCCTGCGCAATACGCATGTCTGGAGTGGCTTCAATGACTGTCGGCGCGACAAAGTAGCCAGACAAATCCGGGGCATAACCACCTGTAAGGATGTTCGCGCCATCTGCTCGTGCTTGCTCGATCATTTCCAGCACTCGTGCTTGCTGATCAGCAGAAACCAACGGTGTGATATCAGGCTGGCTTTCGCCTTGACCAATTGAAAGTCCTTCAGCCATTGATACCACTGCGGCTTTCACTTCTTCATAGCGGTCTTTGTGAACCAGCAATCGAGACATAGCCGAACAAACCTGACCGGCATTAAAGTAGATACCGACCTGAACGCTTTTCAGTAGTAAGTCCAGATTGACATCTTTCAGCGCTATAGCCGCAGATTTACCACCCAGTTCCATTACCGATGGCGTTGCTCTGTGCGCCGAATCTTTTAGAATTCGCTGGCCAGTTGGAACCGAACCAGTAAAGACGATTTGGTCGACCTCCTGGTGCTGCACTAAGTGACTACCAATCACTGAGCCTTTACCACAAAGCAAGTTAATGGTGCCTTTCGGAAAACCGGCTTTTTCGATGGCTTTAATCAGTAAGGTCATTGCCAGTGGTGAAATCTCTGGCGATTTAATCACTACTGCGTTTCCGGCAGCCAAAGCGGGCGCGAGCGAACGCGCACAAATGGATACCGGAAAATTCCAAGGAACTATCTGTACACTTACGCCAAACGGTACATATTGAGTGAAGTCGACATAATCTTTCCCCAGTGGGATTGAAGTACCTTCTAGTTTGTCCGCCATGCCTGCGTAGTATTCGAAGTAACGTGCCGATTCGATGAACTCATCTTTCGCATCTTGTAGTGATTTGCCATTTTCACGACACGCCACTAACCCGCCTTCATCGACCATTTCACGAATAGCCGCCGCCGCTTTTAGCATCCACTCAGTTCTTACTGCTGGACGAACATCCGAAAGGAGCCCTTGATTCACAACTCGACGAGCTGCTGCCATCGCACGATCAGCGTCAGCAATATTAGCTTCAGCTATCGTCGCGTACGGTTCCGCTGTACCTGGGTTGATAACCGTGAGGGTTTGCTCTGAGTCACACCACTCACCATCAATGTAATTTAGGTAATGAGTCATACTACTGCTCCATTGCCGATTTAACTTGTTTTGCTAACCATGTTTGGAAGAAGTGAGTTGGAATATCCATTTCTGGAGAAAACACACCGCCACCAAACCCTGGTGAGTGACGACCTTGCTGCATACCTTCAACAGCACCGATGTCCTCGCCGAATACCACACGCCAAGATTCAACCGTGGCAGTACGGCAAGCTGCAAATTCGTCTTTGGTTGCTTCATCACCGACATAGAAAACACGCAGATGCTCAATGCTCTTACCAGCGCTGATTGGTTCAATCATCATCGCAAACGCGTGATCAGCCTGAATGCCTAACAATACGTTCGGGAATAGTGCAACGTATTCTGCATGGCGAAGTTTGTCTTCTGGCCAGCTAGGGAACTTAGGCAAATGCGTACCAGCGGTATCCGACAGGTTGTAAGCAAGGCTGCCTTGGCCTGCAAATCGCTCTTCAAACATGATGTTGTAGTGATCTTCCAGGCGCGAGTAGCTGTTCAAGCTCGGGTGAACCCAAGGCAAATGGTAGGCTTCACAGTAGTTTTCAACTGCCAGCTTCCAGTTACTGTTTACTTCGATCTCTAGATTGCCGCCCATGTTCACACGGCGCAAAAGACCCATACCGTCTTCGCCTAAAAATGGCTTCCAACGTTCTTCTAGCGGTGCGATATGTTCTTCAAAACTTGGCGCATCACCTGAAAGGTTTACGAACACCATGTCCATCCAAATTGCTGAACGCAGTGGCTTCAACCCATGCTTCTCGCACTTAAAGCGGTCATCTTTGTGCTGTGCGATACCGCCAATATGTGGCGTACCTTTTAGGTTACCGTCTAGATCGTAAGTCCATGAGTGGTAAGGACAACGAATCATGCCCTGCACTTCACCTGCCTCATGTACTAGCTTCATGCCACGGTGACTACACACATTATGAAAGACCTGAACTTCACCCTGACGATTTCTCATCATTAGCAGCGGCAGGTTCATGAAGTCTATCGGCATCACGTAACCGTCTTTAAGAAGGTCAGAGGCAAAACCAATACATACCCATGTGTTACCAAATACCTGATCACGTTCAAACGTAAAGTAGTCTTCATTTATGTAGGCATCGTTTGGCATCCCAGTCGCTTCACTGATTGGGTTAAGAACCTTATCGACGAGTTCAACAGGAATTAGGGTTTGGTTGACATTGCTCATATTCTTATCTCCGAAAGTCGAGTTGCATCCATTGCGGACAACATCGTGTTGTGTCAATGGAGCTGATTCTGATTAACAAACCAGCAACAAACAAACGACTTTTTTGGAGGGTATGGATGAGTTTTTATCATTCATGCATTGATCTGGAACAAGAATGCATCTTTAAAAATTGCACAAATATTAATGGCATGACTAAAAATCATTAATTGATGAGTATTAATCAGTTGAAACAACGCATAGCTCTCTCTAATCTCCCAGAAAAATTAACAATAAAACAACAAACGATAACGCTGCATACAAAAAACACTGTGAGGGACGCCTATGAGAGCAACAACAGGGATACTAAAAGGACTCAATCCGACTGTGACGATCGCATCTAAGATCATCGTCATCGGTTTTGTACTTTTCTGCGCCATTCTAGCTAACCAAGCGGGTCAATATTTCGAATCTATTTCCGGTATTCTGTTGCAGAATATGAAATGGTTTTATATCGGACTCGTTTCTTTAGTCGTCGGTTTTCTGCTCTATTTAATGATTAGCCGCTATGGGCATATTCGATTGGGTAAAGACGACGAAAAGCCCGAGTTCAGTTACCTGTCATGGGTATCTATGCTGTTTTCTGGCGGTATGGGGATTGGTTTGATCTTCTGGTCAGTCGCTGAGCCAATGTGGCACTACGCGGACAACCCTTTCACGCAGGGTTTAACCAATGAGGCTGCCACGACATCGATGAAACTGACTTTCTTCCATTGGGGACTACACCCTTGGTCAGTTTTTATTATTGTTGCGCTTGCTTTGGCCTACTTTTCTTACCGTAAAGATCTGCCGTTTACCTTACGATCTATTCTGTACCCCCTTATTGGCAACCGTATTTATGGTCCAATCGGCCATACTGTCGATATTCTTACAGTCGCAGTTACGGCCTTTGGTATCTCCCAAACCCTTGGTATGGGCGTGATTCAAATCAACTCGGGGCTAAATCAAACATTTGGTTTAGATATCGGGTTAGGCACACAACTGATCATTATCGTTTCTTTATGTACCTGTGCGGTTGCCTCAGTCCTGTCTGGCGTCGGTAAAGGAATTCGTCGTCTTTCTGAATGGAATATGTTGCTCTCTTTGCTGCTGGTACTTGTTGTGCTTTACATTGGTCCAACACGCTACATTCTGAACACACTTTTAGAGAGCACCGGTCTTTACGTGCAAAATATTGTTGGCATGAGCTTATGGAGTGACGCCCAAAACGACTCAGGTTGGCAAAACTGGTGGACAGCATACTACTGGCCATGGTGGATGACTTGGGCGCCATTTGTTGGCATGTTCATCGCGCGAATTTCTAAAGGAAGAACGATCCGTGAACTGATAGGTGGCGCTTTAATCGTACCAACACTAATCACTTTCTTATGGATCTCAGTTTTCGGTGGTGCCGCACTGAAAGTTGAGCAAGATGCTCGCGTAGCGTATGAAACTCAAGTGGTTGCAGCTCAAGAAGCTGGCCAAACGCCACCAGACACATTTACGGGCGGAGTCATTCTCGAAGCAACGAAAGCGGATACCACTCGCGCATTATTTACGTTGTTCGATAACCTGGATACCGGTCTGTTTGGCAAAATACTGAGTGTATTAGCGTGTTTGCTGCTGGGTACCTACTTCATTACCTCCGCTGACTCAGGAACTTTGGTTCTTTGTACCTTAGATGCGGCAGGTGACAGTGAACCTCCCAAATCCATTCGTGTACTTTGGGGAATAATGATCGCAGCGATAGCTGGTGTACTGCTGTACGCAGGAGGACTTAAAGCAATGCAAACTGCGTCAATCATTGCAGGCTTTCCAATTGCAATATTTATTGCGGTAATGAGTTTGACGCTATTTCATAGTATTCGACGTGAACCGAAACCATGGGCGATGTTGCCAGAGCACGTCCACCCGGAAGAAGCCAAGCTTGATGGACCAGTAGAGCCACTTGTAGAAAGTAAGACAGCGATTCAGCAAACCATAACCGCTGATTCAACGGCTGCTAAAAATCCAACGCTTGATCAGAAACCAGCGTTAACGTAGCAAAGCCGGTTTAATGATAACCACCTACTCAAGTAGGTGGTTTAGGGCTGAAAACAAAAAGTGGGAGTTATGCTCCCACTTTTTATATCTATTACTTTTTGTGTCTAAGAGTTGGACGATTCGACTGTTTCTGCTAATCCCCGATCACCGACTTCATCCGGCAATTGCTGCAACAACCAACCGCGAAAGCGTTTCACACTCGCTGGGATTAAGCCTCTGTCTTTAGGCTCCAACATACAGAAATTCGATGGTGTTGCCAGAACATGCTCGACAGGCCTTACCAACGCACCGCTTTGCAAATAGTCATCAACTAATGAGCCCCAAGCTAAGGCAATACCCTGACCATTAATAGCTGCTTGCAACAACATAGGGTAGTTATTAATGTTCATTCGGTTACGAGGCACAATATTCGGTAAATTTACGCCTGCAAACCACTCTTCCCAATTGACCCAATCCCTTTGCGACTCTTCGAGATAAAGAAGCGTTTTATTAAAGATCTCTTCAGCCTCAGTCGGTTGACCAATCTTTTCTAAATACAGTGGGCTACAAACCGGAAAAACTTCTTCAGAGAAAAGCGTTGTCACTTCCATTTCGGCGGGTGGTGTTTTGCAGTAAAACAGTGCGATATCGCAATCTAGGCGTCTTAAATCCAGTACGTTATCAGACGCCAGAATTCGTATATCGATATCATCATGCTCATTTTGAAACTCCGCCACTTTTGGCAATAGCCACAGAGCAGCCATTGCATTGGTCGTAGCGACGGTAATTTTCTGCTCCCCTTGCCACTTTTTCACTTCTCCGGTGATTTGCGCGATATCGAGTAAAGACTGACTGATCGATTGATAATATTGCAGACCTGTCGGCGTTAGGTTGATGCTGCGATTGGCACGGGTGAACATCGCTTTACCTAAATACTCTTCTAATTGTCTAATTTGTCGGCTGATTGCGCCTTGAGTCACATTGAGCTCTTCAGCTGCGAGCGTAAAGCTCAAATGTCGAGCCGACGCTTCAAACGCCACTAGGCTATTTAAAGGTGGGAGGGGTTTGATTTTCATGTTTCTTCCAGTATGGCAGCTTTGTAATTATTGTTATTCCCGGCAATCTTCTGTTGCACGTGGATAACCGCCATTGTGGACAACCATCGTCAAACGACAATTTATAAATAATAAAAAATAGAGATGAATCATAAATTGCTCCACCTCAGCGGGATATATAGTGTGCCACTGCATGTTTGTTGGAATAAAAAAGGGAAGCCTGCGCTTCCCTTTTTAACCACGAGATTGATGTGATTCCACATCACCCAATATTACTCTGTCAGAAAGCCACCGGTCTGGTGTTTCCACAACTGAGCATAAACTCCGTTAAGTTGCAGAAGCTCCTGATGCGAGCCTTGTTCGATAACCTGACCATCATCCATCACGATTAAACGGTCCATCGCAGCGATAGTCGATAAGCGGTGAGCAATAGCAATCACTGTCTTCCCTTCCATCAATACTTCAAGGTTTTCTTGAATCGCAGACTCCACTTCAGAATCCAGTGCAGACGTTGCTTCATCCATAATAAGAATCGGCGCATTTTTAAGAAGTACACGCGCAATAGCGACACGTTGACGCTGACCGCCAGACAGTTTTACGCCACGCTCACCGACTTCAACATCGTAGCCAACATTACCTTGCTCATCTTTCAGAGTCTGGATAAATTCGTGCGCATGTGCCTTCTCTGCCGCGGCTATCACGGATTCCATAGAGGCTGCTGGATCACCATATAGAATGTTTTCTTTGATTGAGCGGTGCAGCAAAGAGGTATCCTGAGTGATCATTCCAATGTGCTGACGCAAAGACTCTTGCTCTACCTGTGAGATGTCCTGTCCATCAATACAGATTTTGCCGGTATTCACGTCGTAAAAACGCAATAGCAAGTTAACCAATGTTGACTTACCCGCACCAGAACGCCCAACAATGCCGACTTTCTCGCCCGGTTTTATCGTCAGGTTCAGATTGTCAAATACGGCTTTTTCTTCGCTGTAGTTGAAACCAACGTGATCGAAGCTGATTTCACCTTGTCGAATTTGCAACGGCTTTGCATTCGGTACGTCTTTCACTTCAACGTCGTTCGAAATCGTGCTGATACCATCTACAACGGTACCAATATTTTCAAACAGGGTACTGACTTCCCACATGATCCATTTCGACATGCCCTGTACACGCAGCGCAATGCTGATACCAATAGCAATCGCACCAATCGTTACTGCCGCATCCAGCCACAAATAAACGGAAATCACGCCAATAGACAACAGCAGTAAGTAGTTGATCGCATCGACACTAAACAGCAAGCAAGTCACCATTCGCATCTGACGGTATACCGTAACCAAGAACTGCTTCATGCTGCTTTCTGCATATTCAAGTTCGCGCTGAGAATGGGCAAACAACTTAACCGTAGAGATGTTGGTGTAAGAATCGACAATACGTCCTGTCATCACAGAGCGCGCATCCGCCTGCTCAGTCGCCACGCGCTTCATTTTCGGAATGAAGTAGAGCTGGATCAGTACATACAATGCAAGCCAGATAACGATAGGTAGCATGAGCAAACCGTCTGCCTCACCCATCATCCATATCATCGACACAAAATAGACACTGATGTAGACCAGTACATCCAGCAGCTTCATCACCGTTTCTCGAACTGCCAACGCACTTTGCATCACTTTTGTTGCAACACGGCCTGCAAAATCTCGCTGGAAGAAACCAACTGCTTGCTTAAGTAAATAACGGTGAATCAGCCAGCGAATCGACATTGGGTAGTTACCCAGCAGTGTTTGGTGCATCACCATCGAATGTACAAAGCCTAATGCCGGCATGACGACGACAACCAGGAAAAGCATCATCAACATCTGATCGCCCTGATCTTGCCAGAAAGTAGCACGATCCTGGTTAGACAATATATCGACTAGCTCACCCATGTAGCGCAACAGGGTGACTTCAGTGATCGCAATCAGCGCACTAAACACCGCCATGATAATAAGCGGCACTTCAAATCCACGCGTATAGAAACGACAAAAGCCAAACAAGGTCTTGGGTGGCTTTTCGGTTTCATGCAGGGGAAACGGTTGGGTTAGTTTTTCAAACCAATTAAACATAACAACTACTTTGGTTAGATCGATCAAATTTGCAGACGTTTTACTATCTTTTGATGCAAAAGTCAGTAAAATACGCAAACAATAGTTTAAATGATAATAATTACAATTAAGTTTTTTATTTAAAATAATTGTCGGGAATGTATTAATGACAAATCATAACTCTCTCGCCATCGCTGTTCGTAAAGCGTTGGTTTGTGCTATCGCGCCCGCTGCAGTGGTTTCGTTTATGGCACACGCACAAGATGATTCAACTGAGATGGAAACCATCACAGTCACCACACAAGCACTTAAAGTCGAAACGCCAGCCAAAGAAACACCACGCAGCGTTTCCATTATCTCTGAAGATGAATTGCGCGTTCGAGCACCACAAAAGCTAGATGAAGCGCTACGCTACACATCAGGTGTCACATCTCAGCCGTATGGCGCTGATAACGACACAGATTGGTTTAAAGTACGTGGCTTCGATGCAGCTACTTACTTGAACGGCAACCGTTTGTTCCGTGACGGCTACTACACCTGGCTCGTTGAACCATACGGTTTGGAAAGCGTTGAAGTCGTAAAAGGCCCATCAGCCATACTATTCGGTGAATCGGCACCAGGTGGCGTAGTAAACGCCGTTCAGAAAAAGCCAACGTTCACACCACAAGGTGAAGTAAAGGTTGAAGTCGGCAACAACAATCATCAGTCAATAGGCTTTGACATTGCTGACGAAGCTAATGATTCAGGTACGATGCGTTACCGCTTGGTTGGCTTGATGACCAGTCAGGATGGTGAACTGGACGATACAGAAAATGAACGTTTCTACATCGCTCCGAGCCTGGAAATCGATGTTTCAGATCGTACCATGCTGACCCTGATGGCGACCTATCTAAAGGATGATGGTGTGCCAACTAACCCATTCTTCCCAGCTGCAGGTACGCTCGTCGACTCGGAATACGGCAAGATCGATCCATCAACTAACTTAGGTGAGCCAGATTACGACAAGTATGAACGTACTCAAATCTCACTTGGTTACTTGCTTGAACACGATATAAACGACACTTGGACATTCTCGCAGAACGCAAACTACGGTTCTAACGAGCTCTTCCTGCGTAGCGTTTACAGCATGCCATCTCCAGGCTGGGATTTAAACGACGACTCGCTTTACTATCGTGGAATTGTATTCCGTGACGGCAAAAACCAAAGTTTCACCTTCGACAACAATGCGGTTGGTAACTGGATGACGGACAATGCCGAGCACACGGTGTTGGTCGGTGTTGATCTGCAATATCACAACACGAAGGGTGACGAACAAGACAACTATTCATTTGGTACCGTAAACCCATTTAATCCAAGCTACGGAAACTACACACCACTGGACTCCGCGGACAACATCAAGCGCGAGATCGACAAGTATCAGGCCAGTATGTACTCGCAATACCAACTTAAATTCCACGAACAATGGATTGGTAATGTTGGCGCCCGTTACGATTGGGTGAAAACAGAAAACAGTGGTAAAGGTGCAAGCGTCGATCAGAATGAGTCTCGCGATGATGGCGAACTGTCTCTGAGCGCTGGCCTAATGTACCTTGCGGACAACGGCCTTTCTCCATACGCCAACTACTCTCAATCGTTTGAAGTGATCAGCACCATCGACACAGCAACCGGTAAGCTCTACAAACCACTTGAGGGTGAGCAAGTTGAAGTGGGTGTGAAATATGAACCAAGCTTTATGGATGGCTTCGTTAACATCGCATGGTTCGATATCACGCAGAAAAATGCACTGGTAACTAACCCATCAACTTGGGTGGCAACTCAGACTGGTGAAGTGACATCAACTGGTGTCGAAGTTGAAGGTACTGCTCAGTTAACTGACGACGTTAAATTACTGGCTAGCTACACCTACACTAAAGCAGAAACTGACGAGACTTACGGCAAGGGCACCCAACAAGCGGGGCTTATTCCTAAGCATCAGGCGTCTGCGTGGGTAGATTACAGCGCATACCGCCTAATTCCTGGCCTGAACGTTGGAACAGGTGTTCGTTACGTGGATGAATCTAAAGACAACCCGGCGAGCTCGGATCTAACGGTTCCATCTGTGACACTTTGGGACGCATCTGTGACTTATGACATTTCTTCACAATGGCAGGCACAGCTTAATGTGAACAACATTCTGGACAAAGAGTTTATCTCTGGCTGCGATTACTACTGTTACTTCGGTCAGTCTCGCTCTGTGATGCTAAACGCTAACTACCGCTGGTAATTGTTCTTCCAACTCCCCTCTGATGAGGGGAGTATCATCTTGGACCTATCCATGTTTCAACTATCTAATATTCAGATCGTTCGAGGTAGACGTCAAATCCTCGGTATCGATCAACTCAATATCCCAACCAATGAACTCACCGTGGTGCTTGGGCATAACGGCTCAGGGAAATCGACCTTGGTTAACTTGCTTTCCGGGCAAATGTCACCAGACAAAGGATCTGTCGAGCTCAACGGTCAAAACCTCTCATCTCTCAAAACTAAAGAACTGGCAAAACAAATCGCCTACTTGCCGCAAAAACTTCCGGCTTCGGCAGGGTTAACGGTAGAAGAATTGGTTCGTTTGGGGCGTTTCCCATGGCGCGGGGCGCTCGGTCGCTGGAACGCGGAAGATAAACAGATCATCTCTCAAGCGATGCAGCGTACAGGGGTCACGCCGTTCGCTCAGGCTCTGGCAGATGATTTATCCGGTGGTGAGCGTCAACGCGCTTGGGTATCCATGTTGCTTGCTCAGCAATCACCGATTTTGATTCTCGATGAACCGACTTCTGCGCTAGATGTGCACCATCAGTTTCAGTTGATGGCATTACTGTCAGAGTTAAATAAGACGGAGAATGTCGGGATCATTGTTATTTTGCATGACTTGAATCTGGCGCTTCGCTACGCCACTCACATCGTTGCTCTAAAGAAAGGGCAAATCGCTTTTGAAGGTAAAGCAGACATGCTTCTCGACGAAGCACGTTTGTCGGAACTCTATGAGTCACCAATCACACTGATCGATCATCCGACTCCGGCAGACACCCTTGCCAGCCGTAAGGTAGCCGTTGTATGCGCTTAGTCAGACATTTACTTCAGCGCCTTGCTGCCATTGCCATTATTGTCGGGGGAATGCTTTCTCAAGCTCATGCTGCCATTACCATTAGTGACGATTATGGCAGTCACTCTTTTGCGCAAACACCGCAACGGGTGGTCGCATTAAACTGGGATATACTCGAGCAGGTTCTTGCGCTAGACGTTGAGCCGATAGCTGCACCGAACTTATCGGGCTATCGTCAGTGGGTAGTCAATCCCTATGCGCCAGAAACCATTGAAGATATTGGCACTCGCGCTGAACCGAATTTAGAAAAAATCGCCAGCTTGAACCCTGATGTCATTTTGGCTGCGTCACCACAGCAGGATCTCATTCCATTATTGTCTCAAATAGCGCCTGTGATTTATCTGCCAAACTTTTCAGAAAACGAAGCGGCCGCTGAAACGGCAATCCGTCATTTTCGTACGTTGGGAAAACTGTTGGATAAGCAAGATCTTGTCGAAGAAAAACTAACCGCTTTAGATCAATCGTTTGAACAAATGCGTTTACGTCTCCACCAGCATTATCCCGATCCGCTTGAAGTACTCGTCATGCGCTTTTCCACGCCGAATACGGTGTTTCTGTCTACGGAAAACTCAACCACAGATTACGTGGTTAAACACCTGGGCTTAAACAACCCGATACATGAGTCACCTAAAGCTTGGGGCGTGAAACAAGATCGCATTAATCGTCTGCAGAATCTTGAAGACAGCTACATCTTATATGTGCAGCCGTTTCCACAAGAAGACAAGTTAAAGGACTCCCCTCTTTGGCAAGCCATGCCTTTTGTGAAAAAGCACAGAGTTAATTCAGTCAGAGCCGTTTGGGCATATGGTGGGGCAATGTCTTTACAATACATGGCTGAAGCCATCACTGATAGTTTAATTGAGTTGGCACCAGAACAATGAGAATAAAACATTACATCGGTTACTTAGCACTGATTCTGTTGCTCAGTATTTTTAGCCTGCAATTAGACACAAGCTTGTCATTAGGCGCGCAGTGGGGGCTACTGATTCAAGCAGATCTCGCCAGTGAGTTTCGTGACGTTTTCTTTCTTCAGTCTCAACTGCCGAGGCTATGTATCACCCTACTCGTCGGTGCAATGCTTGGACTAACCGGCAGTTTGATGCAACAGCTAACGCAGAACCACTTAACCTCTCCTCTGACACTAGGCACCTCCTCTGGTGCCTGGCTAGCATTGGTCGTGGTGAATATCTGGTTTGTAGATTGGGTGGCAGATTACTCCGCTTTAGCCGCAATGGCAGGCGCACTTATCGCGTTTGGATTGATCATTTCTATCGCGGGTATTCGAAATATGACCGGCTTACCTCTCGTGGTATCAGGCATGGTCATTAACATACTGCTTGGATCCGTTGCGACCGCGATTATCATCCTAAATGCTCAGTTCGCGCAGAATATATTCATGTGGGGTGCCGGGGATCTCTCTCAATACAGTTGGGAATGGTTTGAGTGGTTGCTACCACGTTCTTCAATCGCACTCATTATTGTTCTGATTGCACCGCGAATATTAACACTCTTAAAACTCGGCCAGGAAGGTGCTGCCGCACGAGGGCTAGCCGTACTCCCAGCATTTGGCGCTTTAATGGTCATGGGAATCTGGCTCGTATCAGTGTCCATTACCGCTGTCGGCATCATCAGCTTTATTGGTTTACTGACCCCGAATATTGCTCGTGCGATGGGCGCAAGAACGCCTCGTGACGAACTGTTAAGTAGCCTGTTATTGGGTGCAACGCTGTTACTTGTTACCGATTCACTCGCCATCTCATTAAGCTTATGGCTGGAAGAAACAATTCCGAGTGGCGTTGCAGCTGCCGCAATCGGAGCACCTGCTTTAATTTGGTTTACTCGTAAAAAGCTCACCGCAACGGATCAGCTCAACCTTTCGATGAGTCAGGGCAAAGCGCAGCTATCAAAAGTCACGGTCGCGAGCTTAATCATCATGAGCTTTGCTGGAATGCTGGTCTACTCACTGATTACTCATGGAGCGAATGGTATTCAAGTTGCACTACCAGGAGAGTTTCAATGGCAACTGCGCTGGCCTCGCATGATTACTGCGCTCGCTGTCGGCATCGCGCTCTCGGTTGCGGGAATCATTTTACAGCGTATTGTCTATAACCCGTTAGCCAGCCCAGATATTCTCGGTGTTTCTTCTGGTGCGACATTTGCGATCATAATCACTGGCGTGATGTCCGGATCATTGCTTGCGTCATTCAACTGGGGCGTGGCTTTTTTAGGCAGTTTGACGGTCTTGCTGTTGTTGCTTCTAATTGGTAAAAGAAGCCAGTTTAACCCTTCGAACTTCGTATTGTCGGGTATTGCGCTTTCTGCTCTGCTAGAAGCGTTAGTTCAATTTGCTTTGGCTCAAGGCTCTGGTGAAAGCTATAAGATCCTACTGTGGTTAACAGGTTCGATTTATCGTGTTACCTCCCAGACGGCGGTCATGTTGACCATCGCGGTCATGATCCTTTTCGCCGGTGTATTCGCAATTTCACGCTGGTTAACACTCATTTCTATTGGCCGCGCCTTTTCTAATGCTAGAGGACTTAACCCTTCAGTTGCCAATACAATAATGCTGACCATTGTGGCCCTACTTTGCGCATTTTCAACGGCTACAGTCGGCCCCGTTTCTTTTGTTGGTCTGGTCGCTCCTCACATGGCGATGATGCTGGGCGCCAGAAAGGTAAAAGAGCAATTGCTGGTCGGAAGTTTAATTGGTGCGACACTAATGCTTTGGGCTGATTGGCTGGGCCAGATAGCCATCTATCCTAGCCAAGTCGCCGCCGGCACTTTAGTCGCAATTATAGGTAGTACTTACTTCTTATTCCTGATGCTTAAAAGTAAGTTCAACTAAATAAACAAAACCCGCTATCAAAATAGCGGGTTTTGTTTTCGTTTTTATTGGTAAACAGCGCTTAAAAAGCTATTGAGTTTCTACCGGGAAGCGTTGTTCATAAAGGTCCATAAAATCTTGACGAATCAAATGTTCCAAGTGATTCGCTTTATCCGTTGGACAAAAAATCATGACGTGAACAATCTGCTCACCAGTCGCATTGCTAGAAATATGAATATGCGGCTCTGCGCCCGGCAGGTCGACACCAGCGTGTTTTTCAATCATCGCGTTATAACGATGTGCAACGTCGCTGAAGTAACTGCAATGTTCGTCAATTTTCTCTGTTAATGGCGTTAAGAGTGGATATAAGTTAACAAAGTCCCTCACAACTACCGAGAAATTATGATAAACATACCGCTTCATAAAATTCAGATTCTTTACCGGATAAGTAAAAAACATACTGTTTGGTAAAGTCGCCGTTTTCCCGGTGTAATGATACTGACCATGATGAAGGTCGATCTCTTGGATCACGGTAGCCATCATATTGTGGTCGATCACTTCACCACATAATTTCCCGACTTCTATCCAGTCCCCCACGCGAAAAGAGCGTGAACTGGCACGCTGAATAGACCCCGTAAAACAAAGAATGATCTCCTTTGAGGCCACGACTATCGCCACCGCAATCGCAGTCACACTTAATGCAAACTCACTGATTTCGGACTGCCAAAGAACGAACAGAATCAACAGCGTGATGGTAAAGGTGCCATTTTTCGTTCTCGACATCCAACTGCGCTGCTTCTCAGAAAGGAGCGTGTGATCACCACGAATCATAGAGAGAATGGTCCGACGCGTTAACCACGCGGCAATAAGAATTAATGTGGTAAACAGCATTTTATGGGCCAGTAGAAAACTGACGACCAACTGCACTTTTTCCATTCTCAACTTCCTGCTATTGAACTACTGATAAATCTTTCTCGAGCAGGCAACAATAGCAAAAAAATCTACAACTTGTCCGACTCAGCCTCTCTAAATGATACAAAAACAGCAAGGATTCGGAACAGACTGGCCGAATACTAACCAGTTTGAAGTCAAAACGTCTTTTGCGGTACTTAATCTTCTCGAAATGCTCTATTCATACTATCTGTGATAGGTTTAACGAGATAACTCAGCGGTGTGCGCGGCTCAGAGAGAATAAGTACTTCTGCATTCATCCCCGAGGTTAAATGGTATTTTTCGACGTCATCTTGAGAAACAGCAATTCTGGCCAGATAGAAATCTTCGCGATCTTGCTGTGTGAGCTTGTCGGCAGAGATGGTCAGAACCGTTCCGTCCAGAGGTGCTAAGTTTCTCGCATTTAATGCGGTTACTCTGATACGAGCTTGCTGGCCTGGGTTCACTAAATCGATATCCTGCGGATTCACTCTCGCTTCTACCAGTAATTGGTCATTTTGAGGTACCAGTTCTAGCAGCGTTTCTCCCGAACCGATAACCCCCCTTTCGGTAAAAACCTGCATATTGACCACACGGCCTGAGATTGGTGCATTGATAGACGTTCTGGTTACTACGTCCTGAGCAGAACGGTACTCTTCTCGAATGCTGACAATTTCTTTCTGGGTGTCTCTTAACTCTTCAACAACTTCATTCAGCCGTTCCAATTTTAACTCTTCAACCTGAGATTGGTTTTCTTCTAGCCGTTTATTCACCGTAAGAGATTGTCGGTCCAATTGACTAAGCGTACTTCTCACTTCGGCCGCGAGACGCTTTAGCTGGAGCAAAGTTGACTTGCCGGAGAAGCCTTTCTGTACCAAGGCTTGATTACTCGCAATCTCTTCCTCAATAAAGTTTAATCTTTCTCTTTCAATCACTTTAGTTTGCTGAAGGTTTTGCAGTTCTAAATTTGCACCGGAAATACTTTGTTCAATGATCCCTAGCTGACTTTGAAAGTAACGCTGTCTGGCTTCAAATATTTTACTTTGCACCAGCTGTGCTTCTCGCACGATTTCAACACGAGGTAGATTGTTAAGATCGTCAGACCATACAATTGAAGGCAGTTCATCCAACTCTGCGCTCAGACGATTCTCTTTAGCGAGAGTGTGAATAAACTGTCCGCTCAATGAGTCTAATCTCGCCATTGCCTGATGTTTGGACAGTTGAATCAATGGCTGACCCTTTTGAACCAAATCGCCTTCCTGAACAAACAGCTTTTCGATGATCCCGCCCTCTAAATGTTGGATGGCTTGTCGATTACTCAGCACCGAAAAATCCCCATAGGCGATGGCTGCACTTTCCAGTTTCGCTGTTGCTGCCCAAAAACCGACACCGCCCAAAAAAACGCAAGTGGCAATAACCGCCAACAGAATAGGTTTTTTGAAACTCAGTTGGAGCTCGGGAGAAAAGCGATAAACACTGTCGGTGGATGGTTTATTGACTGTTGGCAGTTGATTGCTCATTTGTCACCCTCGGTATATCCGTTTTGTCTTTACCCATTAAGCGTTTCAGTACTTCATCCCGAGCGCCGTATAACTTCACTCTCCCATCCGACAAATAAAGTAGCCGATCCATCTGCCTTAGCGTACTCGCATTATGAGCGATCACGATAATGCTCGTTCCTTGCTGTTTTAAATGTGCTATCAGGCGTTGAAATGCGGCCTCGCCTTCTCCATCTAGGTTCGCATTAGCTTCATCAAATACCACAATAGAAGGCTCACCATATATGGCCCGAGCAAGTGCTATTCTTTGACGTTCACCTCCGGATAAACCACGGCCACGTTCTCCGATAACAAAGTCATAGCCTTTGTTCTTTTTGAGGATCAACTCATGGCATCCGGCGAGTTGTGCAGCGCAAATCACTTTGGCTGGGTCTTCATCTTTAAAACGTGCGATATTCTCCCTGATGGTCCCGGGGAATAACTCGACTTCTTGCGCCAGGTATCCGAAATGAGAACCGCGATCTTCCGCCGCCCAGGTGGATACCTCCATACCATCTAACGTCACCTTACCTGCTGAAGGTTTGATGTTTCCGAGCATCAACCGCGCTAATGTCGACTTACCCGTTCCGGAAGGGCCAATCAAGCCAACCGAAACACCTGCGGGAATTGACAATGAAACCGCCGAAAGTACTGGTTCAGTTGCGCCAAAGTGCCGGTAAGTGAGCCCGATGAGTTCATAGTTACCTTGCGGTTTAGGTAATGGCATATCAGACTCATCGAGCTTGATGACAGCGTCGATATCCTTTAAACGTTGATAGGAGTTTCTGGCAGACATCGCGCCCCGCCACGTGCCAATCGCTTGTTCCATCGGCGCTAACGCTCGGCTCATCAGAATAGAGCTGGCGATCATTGCTCCGGCGGTAATTTCATGTTGAATCACCAACCATGCTCCACCACCAAGTAGCGAAACTTGTAATGTGCTACGCACGAATTTGGACAAGTTACTTATATAAATGGTTTTTCCTGCCACGTTCTCTTCTAACGAGTTGACCTGAGTCATACGTGATTGCCATTTTTCTAAAAACGCATTCATCATGCCCATCGCAAGGATCGAGTTAGAGTTTTGTGTTGCCAGTTCGGCATCATTGATTTGGGAGAGCGCTTTCACTTCACTTTCTTGAATTACTTTTCTGGCTAAAACTTCATTGAGAATGCCCAGCCCCAAAAGCACAATCGACCCGACTAATGCGATGTGACCCAACAAAGGGTGTAACAGATAAACAAATAAGATAAAGAGTGGCGTCCAAGGGGCATCCAGCAGAGGATAAGGCGCTTGACTGCTTAAAAAGCCTTTAATGTTTTGAATATCTCTGAGTACTTGAGAAGTAAAACTTGTGCCAGTATGAGACTGATATTGGATACTGCGCTTGAGCATAAACACAGACAGTTTGGTATCCATCCAGTATCCAAACGATTTACTCACCTGAGCACGGGCGATATCAATAATAGACATAGTAAAAAGCGCCGCCACGACAATGACGCTAAGTAAAGCGAGTGTGTCTATTGAGTATGATGAGAGGACACGGTTATACACTTGCAGCATGTACAAGGGTATAGAAAGAATGAGTAAGTTGATGAAGAGGCTAAATCCAACCAGCAAGCCTATAAGCGTGAATAGCTTTTGACGCACCTCTTTGAAAACTGTTTTTTGCACGACAACTTCCGTTTAATCGACAATGCAGGCGCTAGGCGACTTTGCCTAACGCCTGGATTGGTTGCCTATTTAATGTTTAGAAAACAAATAAATCTGCACCATGAGTGGTGATGTCTGCCTCAGTAATACCAACGAGCTTAACCGTTAAGTCAGCGCCATCGGTAAAGATTGCATTACCCGCATTATCGTAACTAAAGCACAAGTCAGAGAAATCATTCACTGAACAGCTATTAATACGAATCAGATCTTCACCGATAGTAAAGTCAGCAACTTTTGCCTCACCGTGTCCATCATAATTATCGGTGAATACAAATACGTCATCGCCTTCCCCACCAACCATAAAGTTGTTACCAGAGCCAGCAACCAGTACGTCGTTGCCGGTGCTACCATTTAGCGTGTTATCGCCCTGCAACCCATAAAGGATATCATCCCCATGGCCACCAGACAGGTAGTCATCACCTGTACCACCTCTGATAACATCGTTACCTGCACCACCAACCAAGTGGTCATTACCAGCCCCGCCGATCAATAGGTCATCGCCGCCGCCACCAACAAAAACATCATCTCCGTCATATCCAACGAACAGATCATCTCCACCTTCGAAATCAGAGATTACATCCGCTTCTGGTGTACCGTAATAGTCAGTCATTTCTTCACTCCCTTTGTTTCGGCTTAACAATCGAGCACATCTATTAATATTATCTCTATTGTATTCAGCCTGATTACATTGCTTACTCGTACTGCAACCGAAATTCTAGTAGTCAACTGCGTATGTAATAGTGTGAATAAGGAATGATATTTAAATCTAAT
>NZ_CAKLCK010000046.1:0-22459 GCF_921292965.1 Allocatenococcus thiocycli | reverse complement strand
AAAGACAACTTTGTCATTAGCTTAAGAAGCTTTGAGGGGGGAATCGAACACAGTGCCTATGTTGGTTGTGTTTCTCCCGCATACACAGTTTTAGAAGCAATAAAGAATGTGTCTGCTCGTTACTACAAATATCTTCTGAAGTCCAAACCCTACATTGCTGCATTGCAGGCATCTACGGATAGCCTAAGAGATGGTAAGTCCATTTCTTTTGAGCAGTTTAGTAATATTTGGTTGCCACTATTTGAAGTTGGAGAACAAGCCCAAATCGCCAACTTCCTCGATCACGAAACCGCCAAGATTGACACATTGATCGAAAAGCAGCAGCAACTGATTAAGCTGCTGAAAGAAAAACGCCAAGCGGTGATAAGCCATGCGGTGAGTGCCAAAGATGGGGAAAGAGCCGCAAAACTGTCGTATTTCACTGATTTGTTATCGGGGTACGCATTTCCAAGCAGTGGATTTAAGCAAGAGCCTAGCGATGCTATTTCTCTTTTGAGAGGAATCAATGTGGGTGTTGACCATATCAAATGGAATGAAACAGTTTATTGGCCTGCGAGTGATGCCCCAAAGTTGAAGGAGTTCGTGCTTGAAGAAGGTGATATTGTCTTTGGTATGGATCGTCCGTGGATCTCATCTGGTGCACGCGTTGCTGAGATCAAAAACAGTGATCTACCATGCTTTTTGCTACAACGAGTCGCAAGGATACGGAGCTTAGAAGGAACATATCAACCCTTCGTAAAATTATGTTTAGCTAGCAACGAATTTAAACGTTTTGTAGAGGCAGACTTAACAGGGGTTAGCGTTCCTCACATAAGTCCCGAACAAATAAAAAGCTTTCCTATAAGAGCCATTGGTTATGAAAAACAAAAGTATGTGACAGATCTTGCTCTTGCTAATTGTAAAAAGCTGGATGAGATCGAGAAGAAAGCGGAAAAAGCTATAAATTTGATGCAGGAACGCCGTACAGCTCTCATCTCAGCCGCTGTCACTGGCAAGATTGATGTTCGCAACTGGCAAGCGCCAACACATCAAGATCAAGCGTTGGAACAAACCGCTTAAGTATATTGCCACTCTCGCTTAATAAAGCAGAGTGGCTTTTTCGCTTTGGTTGGCTAACAAGAATTAGAAGAACAAGGTTATGAAAGACACTACACAAGAACGGGTATTTCAGGACGACATCATCAGCCAGATGGTGGCCAATGGCTGGGTGCAAGGCACTGGTGAGGGCTACAACCGCGAATCGGCATTGTATGAAGCGGATGTGCTGACTTTTATCAAACAGACACAGCCGAAAGAGTGGGAGAAGTTCTGCAAAGTCTTCCCGACCGACTCTGAGCGCCACTTCCTTGATGCCTTAGTCACACAGCTTAAAAAAGCCGATGAGAACGCGACTGATCGCGCATCACGTACCTTTGGCACCTTGGGTGTATTACGTCACGGTTTGAAAATCCGCAATGCCCGCTTTGAAATGTGTCAGTTTAAGCCAGAGCATAATCTCAACCCTGAAACTTTGGCACGTTATCAGCACAACATTTGCCGTATCGTGCCAGAGCTGGTTTACAGCCCGTATGCCACGCAAGCTGAATTTGAAGCGACAGGCAAGCAAGCTAAGAAGTGGCGGATTGACTTGGTGATCTTTGTTAACGGCTTGCCCGTCTCTACCCTTGAGCTGAAATCTGAGTTCAAACAAGCGGTAGAAAACGCCATTGCGCAGTACAAGCTGACCCGTTTACCGAAAGACCCTGCCACCAAAAAGCCGGAGCCACTTTTGAGCTTTAAGCGCGGTGCCTTAGTGCATTTTGCGGTAAGCCAGTATGAAGTCTACATGGCAACCAAGCTGGCGGGTGAAGAGACATTCTTCTTGCCGTTTAACAAAGGTACGCATGATGGTGGCAAGGGCAATGATATTCCAGAAGATGAAAACCGATACGCGACAGATTATCTGTGGAATGAGGTATTAACCCCAGACAACCTGCTTAATATCATCGGGCGCTTTATCCATCTTCAAATTGAAGAAAAGGAAGATTGGGAGGGGCGTAAAACCAAGAAAGAAACCCTGATCTTCCCGCGTTACCATCAGTGGGATGTGGTAACCAAGCTGGTTAATGCCGCGATTGAAGAAGGCACAGGTAATAAATATCTTATCCAGCACAGTGCAGGCTCGGGTAAGTCAAATTCGATAGCATGGACGGCGCACCAACTCTCGACCTTACATGATGAAAAGGGTAATAAGCAGTTTGATTCGGTGATTGTGGTGACTGACCGCACAGTACTGGATGATCAGCTACAAGATACCATCTATCAGTTTGAACATGCTGATGGTGTGGTAGGGCGTATCAACCGCAAAGAGGGTGATGGCTCGAAATCAGAGAAGCTGGCATCGGCACTGGAAACTTCTCAGCCTATAATCATCGTGACCATTCAAACGTTCCCGCATGTGTTAAAGGCGATTGAGAACTCAACGTCACTCAAAGAGTGCCGTTACGCCATCATTGCCGATGAAGCGCACTCCTCACAAACAAGTGCAACTGCTCGCCAGCTCAAAGAAGTGTTAATGACGGATGAAGCCGATGATGACACTGAGTTATCGTCAGAAGACATTCTGGATGCCACCATTGCTGCACGTAAAGGTAGTGCCAACCTGAGTTACTATGCTTTTACCGCCACACCAAAGCCAAAAACGTTGGAGATGTTTGGTCGTAGACCTGATCCCGAGCAGCCAGCTTCTAAACGTAACTTGCCAGTGGCTTACCATATATATTCAATGCGTCAGGCGATTGAGGAAGGCTTTATCCTTGATGTTTTGAAGAACTACACCAACTACAAGGTGATCTATCAGCTCAAACAAAAGCTGGAAGCGGAAGATAAAGAGGTCGATTCAGGTAAAGCTAGGGTGAAGCTCAATAACTGGGTGCGCCTTCATGACCACAATATCTCACAGAAAGTTAGGGTGATTGTTGAACACTTTAAAAAGAATGTGATGGGCTTATTAGGTGGTCAGGCAAAAGCCATGGTGGTCACTAGCTCTCGTAAAGAGGCTGTGCGCTACAAACTGGCTTTTGATAAATACGTGGCAGAAAATAGTTATGCGGGGATTCGAGCGATGGTGGCGTTCTCTGGAGAAGTGGAGTTTAACGCCGCCGACCCAGACAGCGCTGCGTTTATGGATCAAAAGTTCACAGAGCACAACATGAACCCTGAACTAGGGAAGCGTGATATGCGCGAAGCCTTTGATACTGATGATTATCAAGTCATGCTGGTAGCAAACAAGTTCCAAACGGGCTTTGACCAACCAAAGCTTTGCGCTATGTACGTAGATAAGAAGCTCGCTGGCGTTGAATGTGTACAAACACTTTCTCGCCTCAACCGTTCTCATCCGGGGAAAGAGGAATGTGGCACATTTGTGCTCGATTTCTACAACGATCCGCAAGATATTCTTGATGCTTTCCAGCCTTATTATCAAGTGGCAGAGCTTGAGGATGTCACTGACCCTGACAAGATTTTCGACCTATCAGAGAAGCTGCGTGCTAGCGGTATTTTCTTATGGTCGGAGGTAGAGCAGTTCGTTGATGCCTTCTTCACCAAGAACAAGTCTAATGCGGCTATCAGTAATATCTGTAAGCCTGCGATAGACCGTTGGCGCAAGCGTTATACTTCTACGGTAGAAGCATACATTCATGCTAAGAACGTGTTTGAGCGCACCAAGAAAACGGGCGATTCGGTGTTAATCGCTAATGCCGAGAACACCTTTAAAGAGTGCAAGCAGGAAAAAGACCGCTTAGAGATATTCAAAAAGGACTTAGGCAGCTTTGTGCGCTTCTATGAGTTTATGTCGCAGATTGTCGATTACGATGACAAAGAGCTAGAGAAACTTAGCCTCTATGCACGCCACCTTCGCCCAATGTTGCGCGAGAAGGTTATTGAAGAAGATGAGCTTGATCTTGGTAATGTGGTCATGAGTCACTATCGTCTATCGAAGATCCGACAGCAAGATATTCAACTTCAGGAAAACACGCCGGAATACAAGCTCCATCCAAGTAACGACGTTGGCACAGCCAAACCAAAGGACAAGAAAGAAGAGTTCCTGTCTTATATTATTGAACGACTGAACGAGGTGTTTGTCACCGATAATCTGACCGACAAAGACATGATCAATTATGTCTTTACGGTGCGTGACAAACTCACAGAGAACGAAACAGTAATGAGCCAAATCGCCAATAACACTCGCGAGCAAGCGATGCTTGGCGATTTCCCGCGTGCGATTGATGATGCGATTCTGAGTAGCAATGAAGCGCACCAAGAGCAGATGATGCAACTCCTTTCCGACCCTGAGAAAACGCGACAGTTTGCACGAGTCGTGTTTGATATGCTCAGTAAGTAAAGCTTGATAAAATTGTTATAGCCAAGGTGGAAGTACTTTAGTACTTCGCCTTATTTAATAAATAATTAAGATCTTTTGAAGAACTTATGTCAAAACGAACTTCAATTAACTATCTGTTATTAATGAATTAACTTGGAAGATTGAAAATTTCTGGCGACCCAAGCACATTTCTAGAGAGCTATTTTCTTTTTATACGAGCTATTCACATTTTTTACGAGTGCTTAGTGATTTGATTCTGGTCCAATCAGCTATCTATTGAATTGTTAATTAAAAACTAGTTACATTAAAAGAAAGACTAAATGTTATAGAAAAATGTTTGATATTGAACCGACAAGAATAAAAGAATCTCAAAAGTTAAGACCTGCAAATGAGTTAATTTACGCAAATTTAGGACTTGGAAAAGCTGCTCTATCGGTTTTTGATTTGGTTACTAGTAGCTTTGATACAAGTAAGCTTTGGGCTGAGTGTGCTAGTCCTGATGGTTCTCGCTTAGCTGATGATTTAAGCGTAGAAAATGTTATTTTCACCTATAAAAATATCAATGACCGTATCGTTCGCTTGGTTGTTAATGACATTTATAAATATGCGAATGTTGGCAAGGACTACAAGTTATTAGATAAAGCAATTGAAGAACTTTCAGGTTGTTCATTTAGTCTTCGGGAGCGATTTATAGATAAAAAAGGTGATGATGTAGAAAAGATATCTGTTAAGCCATTTCAATCTGTAAATAGAAAGATGATTGTATTTGACTATGAAATAGAAAAGTGGGTAGATATTTTTTTAGATTCAGTTTATGAAAAAGAAACTGATATAAAATATAAAAATCGTAAAGAAGAGTTACAGTCATCACCAAAAAAATCATATCATATTGTTGAGTTTATTCTTGAAGAAAATTTTATTCCGTATATTGTTGGTGGAAGAAAATACACAGAATTAAATTTAATGGATTTAATCAAACTTAATACTACTTATAGTAACTTTTGGTTTAAACAAATAAAATATAAATTGAGTACAGATAGAACAAAGGATGAATGGAAGGTTATTCGATTAGGCTCACCTGATACAATAAGAGAGAGACTAGGGATATCTGATTTAAATACTTGTAAATTATCGAATTCTATTATAGAGAAAAGAAGAGATTATGAGTTAAATCGTTTGGAAAAGGTAGTTATAGATGAGCATGTTTTCTACCTTTACGAAGATGATGTTGTTAAAAGATATAATAGAATTTTATTGGATAAAAAGAAATATGATACGAATGCAAAGCTAATTGAACTTGTACTAAGAAAACCAATTGAGAAAATAAATAGTTTAGGGATGGATGTAGAAGCAGAACTGCATATAGAAAAAGAAAGAAAGGAAATTAAGAATGTATATATTTCTTGTCGATATAAAAGTGATAAAGTAAATGTATATGAAAGATTGTTAAATGAACATGAAGAAGAGCTACAGAAAAAATACAGTCTTGAAGCTGCAATTAACTATCTGAGAGATAATGATTTTATTTATTCATTCCTCAGTGATTATTTGACTGATATTAATAATAGTATAGATAAGAGAAAGAGTTTAATAGATAATAATAAGTTAGCTGATGAATATAGTGTTTAATTTATTAAAATATGTGGTTCTATTTTTAGATATCCAATAATATATTAATTTTATTATTGGATATCTAAAGTAATTGTTTAAATTAATTTTTCTTATTATTTTTATGATCCTATCATTTTAATAGGTAGGATATATTTACTGTTTTTATCGTTAGTAATTAGTGTAATAATGTTTTCTCTATTATATTTAATCTGAGATAAAAATTATTTAATGTGTTTAGATCTTTGTGACCAGTTATTTTGGCTGTTTTGACAATATCTTTTGTTCTTTTGTAAATCATAATAGATGCAACCGCTCTTAGATCGTGAAAGTGCAAATCTTCAATATTCAATGCATCACAAATATCTTTAAAGTACTTGCTTATGGTTTCTTTTTTATTCCAAAAGATATATTCATGATCTTTTGATAATTCATTTAATATTTTTACTTCTTTATCTTCCAGTTGGATACAAGAATCATACCTGTGATCATGTCTTGGGTCTTTTCGAGAGCGAATGATTAGAATATTTTTGTCTTTGTTATAATCTTCCCATTTTAAATTTGCTAGTTCTCCTCTTCTCAGACCTATTCTCGCTGCAAATCGAATGATAGCGGATATAGGAACAGATGAAGTGGTAGATAATCTTCTAGCAGCCTTAAGGATAGTGAACATCTCTGATAAAGAAGGTACGCGATCTCTCGGAACTGGTCGTGCTACAAATTTTAATGTTCTAGCTGTAGATCTTGCATCATCAATAACAAATAGCGGTATTGATGTACCGAATAAGGTATTAGCAAGCTTAAATGCCATTTTTAAATCACTGATATCTTTGTTTATTGTGCTTTCTGCTGCACCTTCACTTGTCCGTTGCTTGATAAGTTCGATTATATGACGTTCAGTTACATTTTTAGCTGTTACTAATGCGATATCGTACTTTTTAAGTTTTACTACATTTGTGAAGCGCTTTTTAGACAATCGCTCTTGGATTTCAGGATTGTTAGCAAGCATGTCTATGACATTAGCGACAGATAGCTCTTTACTTAATACCATCTGTTTTTTGATTTTTCCTAGTTTGGTTTTGTAGCGTAATGCTTCTGCTTTTGTATTAAAAGTTTTGCATATGTTCTTGATTTTGCCATCAGTCTCCTGACGGCCTCTAACTTTGTATGCGTTATCGTATTTTCGTGGAACTTCTTCAAGGTAAATCTGCATAAGATAATGATATTCCTTATTAATGTTTGTCTTTTTTTATTTGTGCCTGAATTAGCTTTTCATGTCTATTGGTTATTTTTGGCAAAAGTTATTGGCATATGCTAATTAATTCTTTTGGTGCAGATAATTTAGATTTTTGTGTTCTAGATTGTTTTCTGGTCAGAGGAGTTAACCTTTTTCTGAAGGGGGATGTGTTTGTTTTTTGTTCTGTTTTTATTGCTGAATTTGCAAATAGAAATGGATATTGAGGGGTAATAAAGAGCAGATGTGAGGAAAGTCTGCTCTTTAAATACGACTTTAGTGAACTGCTTTAACTCCAAGTCGGAGATAAACGTTGTTCAGTACGTTGATGTCACGGTGGCCAGTTATTTTTGACACTTCGACGATGTTCATTCCTTTCTCAAACAGTCGACAAGCTCCTTCTGCTCTTAAATCATGATAATGCAGATCTTCAATTTTTAATTCTTTACATACTCGTTGCCAAGCAGCACCCACAGATGTTGAATTGTATGGAAATATACGGGAGTCTTCTTTAGTTTTTGGTTGACGAACTACGATCTCTAGAGCTTCTTTGAAAAGTGGTATTGTGCAGTGATTGCCGATTTTCCGACGAGGATCTTTTCTGTCTCTGATGGTTACAGTTTGATTGTTTATATCTAAATCTTTCCAAGTAATGCGAGTGATCTCTCCGAGGCGCATACATGTCAGTATAGATATATGAAATATATCAACTAAGGGGATATGAGATGCGTGGTGTTGTTCTCGCTTTCTCAAGGCTTCTTCTATACGACACAATTCTTGTTCTGTTGGGCGGCGGTCACGGCGATTACTACGCCCAACTAAATTATATTTAACTAGGGTAGGCATCGCATCATCATGTGCGCGGGTGTTTGCTTCAAAGCCAAACATCGGCCCCGCAACATTTAGTACAGAGCGTAGGTAGGTTATATCCTGATATACGGTTTGTGGTAATGGTTTAGTACCTTCACATAACCGAGTTCGGCAATGTTGTACGAGATCATTCGCAGTAATTTGATCTGCTTTTATAAGCGCTATTTCATAACTACGTAGACGGCTTAAAACTGCTTCTTTGCTTCTTCCGAGATCTTTGGAGGTGAAAGGATCGGTTAGGTATAGTGTTATTAAATCACCGATCAAGATGCTTGAAGGTTTTATCGTATCTTGAGTATTACCGGACATCATTTCTTTTTCTATGAGCTTAGCCCACTTTTGTGCGAGCGATTTTTTTTCGAAAGTTTTAGATTTTTCTAGGCGCTGCTTATCGGGAGTTAAAATTCGAACTCGAGCTTTATATTTTATACCCGTCTTTCTTGTTACCTTCTCAATAGTGATTGTTGCCATTTCGCATTCCTTAGTTGTTCATAATTGAATGTCGAAAAGAGAAAGATTTGTTTCTATGCGTTGTTTGAAGACTCAACAGCTGCTATGTATAATCGCCGCTCAATTTTTTGGGGTAAAATTGTCCCCTAAAAAGTCCCCTCGTAGTCCCCTAAAGCGAAAAACGTGGCTAAAAGAGGCAAAATATAGCGAAACACGTTAGCGTGTTTGTTTTCTAATGTGTTGATTTATATAGAGGTTTTTTGAATGTTTCATCCATCTCGTTTGTCTGTTGCGCCCATGTTGGATTGGACCGATCGTCATTGTCGCTACTTCCATCGCTTAATGACCAAAGAAACCCTGCTGTACACTGAAATGGTGACCACAGGCGCGATCATTCATGGAAAAGGAGACTTTCTTGCTTACAACGAAGAGGAGCATCCGTTAGCCCTTCAGTTGGGTGGTTCGAACCCTGAAGACCTGGCTAAGTGTGCCAAGCTTGCCGAGGAGCGTGGTTATGATGAGATCAACCTGAACGTGGGTTGCCCATCTGATCGTGTGCAAAACGGTCGCTTTGGTGCGTGTCTGATGGCGGAGCCTCAGCTGGTCGCAGACTGTGTCGCCGCAATGAAAGACGTGGTTGATGTACCCGTTACAGTAAAAACACGTATCGGCATTGATGATCAAGACTCTTACGAGTTCCTGACGGATTTTGTGTCGATAGTGTCTGAGAAAGGCGGTTGTGAGCAGTTTACCATTCACGCGCGCAAAGCCTGGCTAAGTGGCCTTAGCCCGAAAGAAAACCGCGAGATTCCACCATTGGATTACCCGCGTGCTTACCAGTTAAAGAAAGACTTCTCTCATCTAACTGTCGCTATCAATGGCGGGGTAAAATCGTTAGAAGAAGCGAAAGCGCATCTACAACATCTTGATGGTGTGATGATTGGCCGCGAAGCTTATCAAAGTCCGTATATTCTTGCCTCGGTCGATCAAGAACTATTTGGTTCGAGTGCTCCGGTGAAAAAGCGCAGCGAAATTGTAGAAGAAATGTACCCTTACATTGAAGAGCAACTCGCAAAAGGCGCATATATTGGTCATATTACTCGTCATATGCTGGGTTTATTCCAAAGCATGCCGGGTGCTCGTCAATGGCGTCGTCATATCAGTGAAAATGCGCACAAGCCTGGTTCTGGCCTAGAAGTGCTGCAAGATGCGTTAGCGAAGATCCCAAAAGAGTTGAATGTGTAAAATTCACCAGTGGTTGGTTAAAATGACCAACTAGAGAATGAGTAAGCCAGAGCGCAGAAATGCCTCTGGCTTTTTTGTTTTTATATATCAAAGGTTTATGTTAGTTCTTCCAAGTTGGCATGTTACCTGCTCTGTTATTTGAAAAATGTATGGAGAAGTAATTATGTTGGAGCTGATCTTTCTTTTAGTCTTTGCGGCGACCCTATTAGTAACGGGCATCACAATGGTGACAGTATTCGCGGCAACAGGTATTGCTCTGGTTGTGATGTTTTTACTGGGGATGATAGGTGCGGTACTAAAACTGCTACCTTGGTTAATTGTCATCGCATTGGGTATTTGGTTTTTCAAAAACGTGGTTGCGCAGCCTCGCTACAAATAGGCGATCCGTTGATCTCATTGATTTAGTTGATGGAGGGGTATGAAAGTGTGGTATATTTCTACTCATACCCTAACTGTTGAATATCAGCTATCTCGGAGAACACACTACATGACAAATAAAGCGACCATCGCTTTAACAGCACTATCGCTGGCAGCCACTTTTCCTGTTTTCGCTGAGTCTTCCGTTTCCACCAAAGTTGGCGTGGATGTCTGGGCGGCAGATACAAAAGTTAACGAAGTCAGAAGAGATAGCAGTACGACTGGCGCATTCTATGCCGCAATTGAACATGACGTAAAATACGTTCCTAATGCACGCTTGCGATATACCAGCATTGATGCTGATTACATGGGCTTTGATAAATTAGATCTGACACTTTATTACCAAGTGTTAGAGCATGATTTATTGCACTTTGATGCCGGCCTTACTTTCAGTAATTTAAGTGATACGAAGTACATTGATGCTGGCACCTCTCCTCGCACTGAAGATTTTGATGACCTAATTTGGGCATGGTACGGCTACGCGGAAATAACCGTTCCAAATACCAATTTTGATGTGATTGGAGAAATGAACTTTGGTGACAGTAAAGGCATTAAAAGCACAGATCTAATGGCAGGCATTCAATACAAACTGCCTTTGCAAGAAAACCAACTGGCATTTCGTGGTGGCTATCGAGTGATAGACTTGGAATCAGAACAATTTCTTTCAAGTTTAGGTAAAGAGTTCATTTTCGCCGATGGCTTTTTCTTGAATGCTGAATACACTTTTTAAGCCGATTAACGGTTCTGGTTTTAAAACGTCGCATTATAAGCGGCGTTTTTTTATACCTCTTCATTATATGTAATCGAATTTTTCTGCCTATTTTCTCCAGTTAGACCATGCTTATCTAGGATCAATGTGAAAGTTAGAGCAGGGATAGCGATGACAATAAATGAATTAAGACATCTATTTCGTGAAAACCAGCTTGTGGAAGCCATTATTGAACCGTCGATCCAAGAAGGTGGTTGGGTCGTGGAGTTTAGGCATGCACGAGGTGGATTCGTGTTTCTGACAGACAATCATGGTGAAGAATGTCTTTATGAAGATTTGGATGCAGCATCAAAGTCAGCGATGGCCGTAGGGTTTCAACAAGTCCGCATTGAAGACCGTTGAGCAAAAACTAAGCCGTTCTTACTTCCAAAAAGTTATAAAACATTCACTTCTATTCTTTCTTGTTATTAAGGAGAGTGGGTACTCTATCGTCACGCAATGAATAGGGATGTCGTGATAATGTCTTTTCAAAAGAATGAGTATTCACACAATAATGTGTCTGATGATAATAACGGGCAAGGGGGAGTTCCTCCAATCGCTAGCCCGCTGAATGACCAACAATTTAATTCACTCCAAAACACTGTCTCTGGGTTGTCTTCGCAACAACTTGCTTGGGTCAGTGGCTACTTCTGGGGTTTGGCTCAAAATCAACCGAGTGCAGCGGCTACGCCAATTACGCAAGCTGCAGCCGCTGTATCAGCAAAACCAGCAGGTAAACTGAGTATTATTTTTGCTTCTCAAACAGGTAATGCCAAAGGTGTCGCTGAAGCTTTAGAGCAAGAAGCAAAAGCAGAAGGAATTGCCGTTGAGCTATTTGATGCCAGCGATTACAAAGGCAAAAACCTAGCTAAAGAAACGCACGTTATTTTCGTCGCGTCTACGAATGGTGAAGGCGAAGCGCCAGATAATGCCATTGAGCTGCATGAGTTCTTGCAATCGAAGAAAGCGCCAAAACTGCCTAACCTTCAGTATGGTGTTATTGCGCTTGGCGATTCAAGCTATGAATTCTTCTGTCAAACAGGTAAAGACTTCGACACTTATTTATCAAAATTAGGTGCGAAGCCGTTTATCGACCGCATTGACTGTGACGTTGACTACGAAGCACCTGCTACTGAATGGCGTAAGAGCGCACTGGAGAAAGTAAAAGAAACACTTTCATCCGGTAACGAAGCTGAAGTTGTGCAACTTCCTGTTGGACAAGCAGCGGCAACGCATTCGCAATACAACAAGCAGAACCCATACACAGCGACACTGTTGACCAGTCAAAAGATCACTGGCCGAGATTCAGGTAAAGACGTTCGCCATATCGAAATCGATCTGGAAGACTCTGGTCTTACTTACCAGCCAGGTGATGCGTTAGGTGTGTGGTATGAAAACAGCTCAGAACTGGCAAATGCGGTTCTTGGCAAAGTTGGCCTGTCAGGTGTTGAAACGGTAGAGGTTGATGGCGAGAGTCTGTCTATTCACAGTGCGCTAGTGAGTAAATACGAAATCACGACATCTAACCCTCAGTTTGTGACTAAGTTTGCAGAGCTTTCTGGTAGCAAGAAGCTGCAAAAGCTGGTTGAAGATAAAGACAAGCTTCGTGAGTACTCGGCAAACACGCAAATCGTTGATGTGTTAGCAGAGAAGAAAACTAAGCTAACGGCTGATGAGCTGGTTGGTTTACTGCGTCGTCTGACTCCTCGTCTTTACTCGATTGCTTCAAGCCAGGCAGAAGTCGATGAAGAAGTACACTTGACGGTTGGTTTGGTCGAGTACGATCACAACGAAGAGAAACGTTACGGTGGCGCTTCTGGATTCTTGGCACAACGCCTGGAAGAAGGTGGTGAAGTTAAAGTGTTTATCGAACACAACAACAACTTCAAACTGCCTGAAGACGACAATACACCAATCATCATGGTCGGCCCGGGTACTGGTATTGCTCCATTCCGTAGCTTTATTCAAGAGCGCGAAAACCGTGATGCAGAAGGTAAAAACTGGCTGTTCTTCGGCGACCGCACGTTCACACAAGATTTCTTGTACCAAGTTGAATGGCAAAAATACCTTAAGTCAGGTGCGCTAAGTCGTCTGGATGTGGCATTTAGCCGTGACCAAGTAGAAAAAGTTTATGTGCAACATCGTATTCTGGAAAACGCTGAGCAAGTTTGGCAGTGGATTCAAGAAGGCGCTTACATCTATGTATGTGGTGATGCTACCCGCATGGCAAAAGATGTTCATGACGCACTTGTTATTGTTGCAGAGCAGGAAGGTAAACTGGCTCGCGATGAAGCAGAACAATTTATTAATGACTTACGTAAAGCGAAACGTTATCAGAGGGATGTGTACTAATGACTTTTTCGACTGAGAATAATAAGCAGGTTGTATTAGGCGAAGAGCTAGGACCACTATCTGATAACGAGCGTCTAAAAAGAGAAAGTAACCTATTACGTGGCACTATTGAGCAAGACCTACAGGATCGTATTACTGGTGGTTTTACCGCAGACAACTTCCAGTTAATTCGTTTCCACGGTATGTATCAGCAAGACGACCGCGATATCCGTAACGAGCGTACCAAGCAAAAGCTTGAGCCTCTTCATAACGTGATGCTTCGTGCTCGTATGCCTGGCGGTATTATTACCCCAACACAGTGGTTAGCGATTGATAAGTTTGCAACAGAGCACTCTCTATATGGAAGTATTCGTCTAACGACGCGTCAAACGTTCCAGTTCCACGGTGTACTGAAGCCAAACATCAAGTTGATGCACCAAACGTTGAACAGTATTGGTATCGATTCAATTGCAACGGCAGGTGACGTTAACCGTAACGTACTGTGTACTACGAACCCAGTTGAGTCTGAGCTGCACCAGGAAGCATACGAGTGGGCGAAGAAGATCAGTGAGCATCTTCTTCCAAAAACGCGTGCGTATGCTGAAATCTGGTTAGACGGTGAGAAAGTCGAATCAACAGAAGAAGACGAGCCGATTCTTGGTAAAAATTACTTACCACGTAAGTTCAAAACGACCGTTGTGATCCCTCCGCAAAATGATGTGGATTTACACGCGAACGACCTGAACTTCGTCGCAATTGCAGATAACGGCAAGCTGGTTGGTTTCAACGTGCTTGTTGGCGGTGGTCTGGCAATGACGCATGGCGATACGTCAACTTACGCTCGCCGTGCAGACGACTTTGGTTTTGTTCCACTAGAAAAGACACTCGATGTTGCCGCTGCAGTTGTAACGACTCAGCGTGACTGGGGTAACCGTTCAAACCGTAAGAACGCGAAAACTAAATACACACTAGATCGTGTTGGTATTGACGTCTTTAAAGCGGAAGTAGAAAAACGTGCTGGCATTCAGTTTGAAGAAAGCCGCCCATACGAGTTTACCGAACGCGGTGATCGAATCGGTTGGGTAGAAGGCATTGATGGTAAGCACCACTTAGCGATGTTTATCGAGAATGGTCGTTTATTGGATTACCCAGGTAAGCCACTAAAAACGGGTGTCGCTGAAATCGCGAAAATTCACAAAGGTGATTTCCGCATGACAGCGAACCAAAACCTGATTGTTGCGGGCGTACCGGCTGATCAAAAAGAGCTAATCGAGAAGATCGCTCGTGAGCATGGCCTAGTTGATGATAGCGTTAGTGAACAGCGTAAAAACTCAATGGCGTGTGTGGCGTTCCCGACTTGTCCGCTTGCAATGGCGGAAGCCGAACGTTTCCTACCTCAGTTTGTTACTGATGTAGAAGGTATCCTGGAAAAACACGGTTTACCTGAAGAAGACAACATCATTCTGCGTGTCACTGGTTGCCCTAACGGTTGTGGCCGCGCAATGTTGGCGGAAATTGGTTTAGTAGGTAAAGCACCGGGTCGTTACAACCTTCACCTAGGCGGTAACCGAGCGGGTACACGTATTCCGAAGATGTATAAAGAAAACATCACTGACAAACAGATACTAGAAGAGATTGATCAGCTTGTAGGTCGTTGGGCTACAGAGCGTGAAACTGGCGAAGGATTTGGTGATTTTGCAATCCGCGCTGGCATCATTCAAGAAGTCAAAGTATCTAAGAGGGACTTGCATGCTTGATTCTGTAGCTTCCAAACCGGAGCTGGCAGAGTTGCTGACATTAACTAAGACGGAGCAAATCCTCCGTCTTGCCCAAATCAATGTCGAACTTGAACAGCTTTCGGCACAAGAGCGAGTAAAATGGGCTTTGGAAAACCTAGACGGAGAGTTTGCCGTTTCGTCTAGTTTTGGTATCCAAGCCGCAGTAATGCTTCATCTTGTGACTCAAGAAAAACCAGACATCCCAATTATCTTAACGGATACCGGGTATTTGTTTGCTGAAACCTATCGCTTTATTGATGAGTTAACCGAGCAACTGAACCTCAACCTAAAAGTTTACCGAGCAGTAGAAAGTGCTCATTGGCAAGAAGCTCGTTATGGAAAACTTTGGGAGCAGGGTGTTGAAGGGATCGAGAAGTACAACAAACTCAATAAAGTTGAACCAATGCGTCGTGCATTGAAAGAGCTTAAAGTCGGAACTTGGTTTTCTGGCCTTCGCAGAGAGCAAAGCAAATCTCGAGCAGGTTTGCCGATACTATCAATTCAGAATGGCGTATTTAAGTTTTTGCCAGTAATCGATTGGACGAATAAAGATGTCCACTATTACTTAGAGCAACACGGACTGAAATACCATCCACTTTGGGATGAAGGTTATCTCTCTGTAGGTGATACACATACAACGCAGAAGTGGGAACCTGGAATGTCAGAGGAAGAAACTCGATTCTTTGGTTTGAAGCGTGAATGTGGACTTCACGAAGATGATGACTCTGAACAAGATGGTTCGGGTATATAAGAAGAGATAGAGCTCGGTCTCCATCTCCTATAAAAAGAGAGCTGCTGTAAAGCAGCTCTCTTTTTTACTTATAGAAGTAAAAAGCAGGGGGCAAAAACAGGTATTTAAGGATAACTCTGTGGATAACCTGTTTGGTTGTTAGGGGTAAAGTTGGATAAATAAGGGTTTGAGTGAAAAGTCATCGTTTAACCATTATTTTTGCAAATTTTGCAAAATAACGCTTGCCAACGTGAGCGCGATCTCTATAATGCCACCTCGTCGACAGGGCAAGCGCTCATAAGGGTTCAAGCAAAGTCGACAAGGTCAAAAAGAAAAGCGAAATAGTTAATTGCCTTTACTTTTAAAAAGTAAAATAAAAAGCAAAAAGTGTTTGACACAGAAAATTATCTCGCTAGAATGGCCGCCTCTTCCGAAGTGATGCGAATCGCAAAGAAGAGTAGCTCTTTAAAAATAAGAACCTATCAATCTGTGTGGGCACTCGTTGATGATAATCCAATTAGAAACTTCGGTTTCAAATTAGGTTTCAATGATACGAAGTGACCATTCGAATTGGGAAGCAGCCTTGAGCTGTTTTGTTTTACTTTTTCAAAAGTGAAAACCAATAAGAGCACAGTCAATTCAAACATTACTTTATGTAATGTTCAGTATTCATTGAGCCGAACAAAATCTTAAATTGAAGAGTTTGATCATGGCTCAGATTGAACGCTGGCGGCAGGCCTAACACATGCAAGTCGAGCGGAAACGAGTTAACTGAACCTTCGGGGGACGTTAACGGCGTCGAGCGGCGGACGGGTGAGTAATGCCTAGGAAATTGCCCTGATGTGGGGGATAACCATTGGAAACGATGGCTAATACCGCATGATGCCTACGGGCCAAAGAGGGGGACCTTCGGGCCTCTCGCGTCAGGATATGCCTAGGTGGGATTAGCTAGTTGGTGAGGTAAGGGCTCACCAAGGCGACGATCCCTAGCTGGTCTGAGAGGATGATCAGCCACACTGGAACTGAGACACGGTCCAGACTCCTACGGGAGGCAGCAGTGGGGAATATTGCACAATGGGCGCAAGCCTGATGCAGCCATGCCGCGTGTGTGAAGAAGGCCTTCGGGTTGTAAAGCACTTTCAGTCGTGAGGAAGGTTTATGCGTTAATAGCGTATAGATTTGACGTTAGCGACAGAAGAAGCACCGGCTAACTCCGTGCCAGCAGCCGCGGTAATACGGAGGGTGCGAGCGTTAATCGGAATTACTGGGCGTAAAGCGCATGCAGGTGGTTTGTTAAGTCAGATGTGAAAGCCCGGGGCTCAACCTCGGAATAGCATTTGAAACTGGCAGACTAGAGTACTGTAGAGGGGGGTAGAATTTCAGGTGTAGCGGTGAAATGCGTAGAGATCTGAAGGAATACCGGTGGCGAAGGCGGCCCCCTGGACAGATACTGACACTCAGATGCGAAAGCGTGGGGAGCAAACAGGATTAGATACCCTGGTAGTCCACGCCGTAAACGATGTCTACTTGGAGGTTGTGGCCTTGAGCCGTGGCTTTCGGAGCTAACGCGTTAAGTAGACCGCCTGGGGAGTACGGTCGCAAGATTAAAACTCAAATGAATTGACGGGGGCCCGCACAAGCGGTGGAGCATGTGGTTTAATTCGATGCAACGCGAAGAACCTTACCTACTCTTGACATCCAGAGAACTTTTCAGAGATGAATTGGTGCCTTCGGGAACTCTGAGACAGGTGCTGCATGGCTGTCGTCAGCTCGTGTTGTGAAATGTTGGGTTAAGTCCCGCAACGAGCGCAACCCTTATCCTTGTTTGCCAGCGAGTAATGTCGGGAACTCCAGGGAGACTGCCGGTGATAAACCGGAGGAAGGTGGGGACGACGTCAAGTCATCATGGCCCTTACGAGTAGGGCTACACACGTGCTACAATGGCGCATACAGAGGGCGGCCAACTTGCGAAAGTGAGCGAATCCCAAAAAGTGCGTCGTAGTCCGGATTGGAGTCTGCAACTCGACTCCATGAAGTCGGAATCGCTAGTAATCGTGGATCAGAATGCCACGGTGAATACGTTCCCGGGCCTTGTACACACCGCCCGTCACACCATGGGAGTGGGCTGCAAAAGAAGTAGGTAGTTTAACCTTCGGGGGGACGCTTACCACTTTGTGGTTCATGACTGGGGTGAAGTCGTAACAAGGTAGCGCTAGGGGAACCTGGCGCTGGATCACCTCCTTATACGATGATTATCGTGATGAGTGTCCACACAGATTGATAGTTCACAAGCGCAAGCTTGTAGCTAACATAGCTCTTTAACAATTTGGAAAGCTGACAAATCAAACATTTATGTTTGATTGTAAAGTTCTCAAAGTATTCTTAATTGAATACAACTAAAAACACATTCAAGTGTTCTTGGGAATAATCTTCGGATTATTCATATTTGAGTCCGGCAAAATCGTAGTTTGGCTCTGCTTTTTAAAGTGGAAACAAACTAATGTCTCTCGCTCATTCAAATAATGAGAGACAACTTTGGTGATTTGACATCAATTCGAAACTCCTTCGGGTTGTATGGTTAAGTGACTAAGCGTACACGGTGGATGCCTTGGCAGTCAGAGGCGATGAAGGACGTATTAACTTGCGATAAGCCCAGATTAGGCAGTAAAAGCCACTTGAGTCTGGGATTTCCGAATGGGGAAACCCACTTACATAAGTAAGTATCCTGTTGTGAATACATAGCAACAGGAGGCGAACCGGGGGAACTGAAACATCTAAGTACCCCGAGGAAAAGAAATCAACCGAGATTCCGAAAGTAGCGGCGAGCGAAATTGGACTAGCCCTTAAGCTTTACACGCGTTAGACGAACGGTCTGGAAAGTCCGACGATACAGGGTGATAGTCCCGTAGTTGACGATGTGTGTTCAGTGAAATCGAGTAGGGCGGGACACGTGATATCCTGTCTGAATATGGGGGGACCATCCTCCAAGGCTAAATACTACTGACTGACCGATAGTGAACCAGTACCGTGAGGGAAAGGCGAAAAGAACCCCTGTGAGGGGAGTGAAATAGAACCTGAAACCGTGTACGTACAAGCAGTAGGAGCAGGCTTTGTCCTGTGACTGCGTACCTTTTGTATAATGGGTCAGCGACTTATATTCAGTGGCAAGGTTAACCATCTAGGGGAGCCGTAGGGAAACCGAGTCTTAACTGGGCGTTCAGTCTCTGGATATAGACCCGAAACCAGGTGATCTAGCCATGGGCAGGTTGAAGGTTGAGTAACATCAACTGGAGGACCGAACCGACTAATGTTGAAAAATTAGCGGATGACTTGTGGCTAGGGGTGAAAGGCCAATCAAACCTGGAGATAGCTGGTTCTCCCCGAAAGCTATTTAGGTAGCGCCTCGGACGAATACTACTGGGGGTAGAGCACTGTTAAGGCTAGGGGGTCATCCCGACTTACCAACCCTTTGCAAACTCCGAATACCAGTAAGTACTATCCGGGAGACACACGGCGGGTGCTAACGTCCGTCGTGGAGAGGGAAACAACCCAGACCGCCAGCTAAGGTCCCAAATTACTACTAAGTGGGAAACGATGTGGGAAGGCTCAGACAGCCAGGATGTTGGCTTAGAAGCAGCCATCATTTAAAGAAAGCGTAATAGCTCACTGGTCGAGTCGGCCTGCGCGGAAGATGTAACGGGGCTAAGTAGTAAACCGAAGCTGCGGCAATGCACTTAGTGCATTGGGTAGGGGAGCGTTCTGTAAGCGGTTGAAGGTGTGTGGTAACGCATGCTGGACGTATCAGAAGTGCGAATGCTGACATGAGTAACGATAAAGGGGGTGAAAAACCTCCTCGCCGGAAGACCAAGGGTTCCTGTCCAACGTTAATCGGGGCAGGGTAAGTCGACCCCTAAGGCGAGGCCGAAAGGCGTAGTCGATGGGAAACGGGTTAATATTCCCGTACTTCTTACAATTGCGATGGGGGGACGGAGAAGGCTAGGTGGGCCTGGCGACGGTTGTCCAGGTTCAAGTGCGTAGGCTTGAGAGTTAGGTAAATCCGGCTCTCTCTAAGGCTGAGACACGACGTCGAGCACCTACGGGTGTGAAGTCATTGATGCCATGCTTCCAGGAAAAGCCTCTAAGCTTCAGATTGTAAGGAATCGTACCCCAAACCGACACAGGTGGTCGGGTAGAGAATACCAAGGCGCTTGAGAGAACTCGGGTGAAGGAACTAGGCAAAATGGTACCGTAACTTCGGGAGAAGGTACGCTCTCGACGGTGAAGTCCCTTGCGGATGGAGCTATTGAGAGTCGCAGATACCAGGTGGCTGCAACTGTTTATTAAAAACACAGCACTGTGCAAAATCGTAAGATGACGTATACGGTGTGACGCCTGCCCGGTGCCGGAAGGTTAATTGATGGGGTTAGACTTCGGTCGAAGCTCTTGATCGAAGCCCCGGTAAACGGCGGCCGTAACTATAACGGTCCTAAGGTAGCGAAATTCCTTGTCGGGTAAGTTCCGACCTGCACGAATGGCGTAATGATGGCCACGCTGTCTCCACCCGAGACTCAGTGAAATTGAAATCGCTGTGAAGATGCAGTGTACCCGCGGCTAGACGGAAAGACCCCGTGAACCTTTACTACAGCTTGGCACTGAACATTGACCCTACATGTGTAGGATAGGTGGGAGGCTTTGAAACGAGTACGCCAGTATTCGTGGAGCCGTCCTTGAAATACCACCCTTGTAGTGTTGATGT
Organism: Allocatenococcus thiocycli; assembly: GCF_921292965.1. Lineage (NCBI taxonomy): Bacteria > Pseudomonadati > Pseudomonadota > Gammaproteobacteria > Vibrionales > Vibrionaceae > Allocatenococcus > Allocatenococcus thiocycli. Next base: position 1,932 of record NZ_CAKLCK010000046.1, on the reverse strand, counting down.
TCTAACGTCGACCCCTTATCGGGGTTGCGGACAGTGCCTGGTGGGTAGTTTGACTGGGGCGGTCTCCTCCCAAAGCGTAACGGAGGAGCACGAAGGTGGGCTAATCACGGTTGGACATCGTGAGGTTAGTGCAATGGCATAAGCCCGCTTGACTGCGAGAATGACAATTCGAGCAGGTGCGAAAGCAGGTCATAGTGATCCGGTGGTTCTGAATGGAAGGGCCATCGCTCAACGGATAAAAGGTACTCCGGGGATAACAGGCTGATACCGCCCAAGAGTTCATATCGACGGCGGTGTTTGGCACCTCGATGTCGGCTCATCACATCCTGGGGCTGAAGTCGGTCCCAAGGGTATGGCTGTTCGCCATTTAAAGTGGTACGCGAGCTGGGTTTAGAACGTCGTGAGACAGTTCGGTCCCTATCTGCCGTGGGCGTTGGAGAATTGAAAGGGGCTGCTCCTAGTACGAGAGGACCGGAGTGGACGAACCTCTGGTGTTCGGGTTGTGTCGCCAGACGCATTGCCCGGTAGCTAAGTTCGGGATCGATAACCGCTGAAAGCATCTAAGCGGGAAGCGAGCCTTGAGATGAGTTCTCCCTGATACTTTAAGTATCCTAAAGGGTTGTCGTAGACTACGACGTTGATAGGCAGGGTGTGTAAGCGTTGTGAGGCGTTGAGCTAACCTGTACTAATTGCCCGTGAGGCTTAACCATACAACACCCAAGGGGTTTTGATGGACTCAATGTAAGAACATTGAATGTGTAATAACGAGAATTAAAAACAGCTTCAAGTTTCTCTAGAAATAGAGAGTAAGAATTTGCTTGGCGACCATAGCGTTTTGGACCCACCTGACTTCCATTCCGAACTCAGAAGTGAAACGAAATAGCGCCGATGGTAGTGTGGGGTTTCCCCATGTGAGAGTAGGACATCGCCAGGCTTTTATTTTGCACTTGCTTAATATTTAAGCAAGTCACCATAGAGTTCTAAAGTTTTTTAGAATTTTATGTTGACTTTCAAAGTGGAAAGCGTATTATACGCACCTCGCTTAAGTGCTAAGGTACTGAAAGCCAAGCTCTTTAACAATATAGACCTATCAATCTGTGTGGGCACTCGTTGATGATAATCCAATTAGAAACTTCGGTTTCAAATTAGGTTTCAATGATACGAAGTGACCATTGAATCTTCGGATTCAGCACAGTCAATTCATTATCGTTCTGTTGGAACGATAATAGCTTTAAAATTACTTTTGTAGTTTTGAAGTCAGTATTCATTGAGCCGAACAAAATCTTAAATTGAAGAGTTTGATCATGGCTCAGATTGAACGCTGGCGGCAGGCCTAACACATGCAAGTCGAGCGGAAACGAGTTAACTGAACCTTCGGGGAACGTTAACGGCGTCGAGCGGCGGACGGGTGAGTAATGCCTAGGAAATTGCCCTGATGTGGGGGATAACCATTGGAAACGATGGCTAATACCGCATGATGCCTACGGGCCAAAGAGGGGGACCTTCGGGCCTCTCGCGTCAGGATATGCCTAGGTGGGATTAGCTAGTTGGTGAGGTAAGGGCTCACCAAGGCGACGATCCCTAGCTGGTCTGAGAGGATGATCAGCCACACTGGAACTGAGACACGGTCCAGACTCCTACGGGAGGCAGCAGTGGGGAATATTGCACAATGGGCGCAAGCCTGATGCAGCCATGCCGCGTGTGTGAAGAAGGCCTTCGGGTTGTAAAGCACTTTCAGTCGTGAGGAAGGTTTATGCGTTAATAGCGTATAGATTTGACGTTAGCGACAGAAGAAGCACCGGCTAACTCCGTGCCAGCAGCCGCGGTAATACGGAGGGTGCGAGCGTTAATCGGAATTACTGGGCGTAAAGCGCATGCAGGTGGTTTGTTAAGTCAGATGTGAAAGCCCGGGGCTCAACCTCGGAATAGCAT